>DATJXB010000218.1:0-16990 GCA_035500755.1 Thermoanaerobaculia bacterium
GGTGGACCTCGGCTCGCCGATTTCCGTGCCCGTCGGCCGGGAGACGCTGGGCCGCATCCTGAACGTCATCGGCGAAGAGGTCGACGGCCTCGGGCCGGTGAAGGCCAAGGAGCGGTGGCCGATCCACCGCGAGCCGCCCGCATACGACGAGCAGGCAACGTCCGTCGAGATGTTCGAAACCGGCATCAAGGTCATCGACCTGCTCGAGCCGTACACCAAGGGCGGCAAGACGGGCCTCTTCGGCGGCGCCGGTGTCGGCAAGACGGTCATGATCCAGGAGCTGATCAACAACGTCGCCATGCACCACGGCGGCTACTCGGTGTTCTCGGGCGTCGGCGAGCGCACGCGCGAGGGCAACGACCTGTACCACGAGATGATGGAGTCCGGCGTCATCACGCCAGGCGACCCCGCCAAGTCGAAGGCGGCCCTGATCTACGGGCAGATGACCGAGCCGCCCGGGGCGCGCCTGCGCGTCGGGCTGACCGGCCTGACCGTCGCCGAATACTTCCGGGACACCGAGGGCAAGGACGTTCTGCTCTTCATCGACAACATCTTCCGCTTCACGCAGGCGGGGTCGGAGGTTTCGGCGCTGCTCGGCCGCATGCCCTCGGCCGTCGGCTACCAGCCGAACCTGGCCACCGAGATGGGCGAGCTCCAGGAGCGCATCACCTCGACCAAGAAGGGCTCGATCACGTCGGTCCAGGCGATCTACGTGCCGGCCGACGACCTGACCGACCCCGCGCCGGCGACCGCCTTCGCGCACCTCGACGCGACGACGGTTCTCTCTCGCGCGATCTCGGAGATGGGCATCTACCCGGCGGTCGATCCGCTGGCGTCGACGTCGACGATTCTCTCCCCGCGCATCGTCGGCGAGGAGCACTACCGCTGCGCCCGCGACGTGCAGGCGGTGCTCCAGAAGTACAAGGACCTCCAGGACATCATCGCGATCCTCGGCATCGACGAGCTCTCCGAGGAAGACAAGCTCACGGTCGCGCGCGCCCGCAAGGTGCAGCGGTTCCTGTCGCAGCCGTTCTTCGTGGCGCAGCAGTTCACGGGCCTCGAGGGCCGGTACGTGAAGATCGCCGACACGGTCAAGGGCTTCCGCGAGATCGTCGACGGCAAGTGCGACGACATGCCCGAGCAGGCGTTCTACATGGTCGGGACGATCGAGGAAGCGCGCGAGAAGGCCGCGCAGCTGGCGAAGGCGGCCTAGTTGGCCCTCCAGCTTCTCGTCGTCACCCCGGAGCGGCGCGTTCTCGAGGCGGAGGCCGACGAGGTCGAGCTTCCGGGTTCGCAGGGCTACCTCGGCATCCTGCCGGGCCACGCGCCGCTGATCACGCTGCTCGGCACCGGCGTCCTGACCTGCCGGAAGGGCGGCAGCTCCACGACCCTGGCGGTTTCGAGCGGTCTGGCCGAGGTGTCGCACGACCGCGTGTCGGTGCTCGCCGACTCGGCCGAAGGCGCGGGTGAAATCGACGCCGCGGCGGCCGAGCGCGAGCGCGCGAAGGCCGAGGACGAGATGAAGAGCGCGGGCGCCGACACGCTCGACGCCGTCCGGACCCGGCTCGAGCTCGCGCAGGCGCGCCTGGCCGTGGCGCGCCGGCCGAGCTAGGAACGGTCTCTCCCGTTTCGCTCCGGCCCGCGCGGCTGGCCGCCGGCGCCCGGGAATGCGCCACAATGGCGCCGTGAACGTCGAAAAGCCGGGCGAGGTGGTTCCGCCCGAAGCGCCCGAGCACACCGAGCGCCTGTTTCTCTCCGGCCCGCGCTCGCGCACCCGCGAGCTCCTCTCGATCTTCGAGATCATGGGGGAGTTTCTCCGCGGGTTTCGGACGCTGCACTTCGTCGGCCCCTGCGTGACCGTTTTCGGATCCGCGCGATTCAAGCAGAACCACCCGTACTACGCCCTCGCCGAGAAGGTCGGCGCGGGCCTGGCGAAGCTCGGGTTCACGGTCATGACCGGCGGCGGCCCCGGCGTGATGGAAGCGGCTTCACGCGGCGCGAAGGAGGCGGGCGGCTTCACGGTCGGCTGCAACATCGTGCTCCCCGAGGAGCAACGGTTGAATCCTTACGTCGACCGCGCCGTGTCTTTCGAGCATTTTTTCGTCCGGAAGGTGATGCTCGTCAAATATTCGTACGCGTTCGTCGTGATGCCGGGCGGCCTCGGCACGATGGACGAGCTCTTCGAAGCGCTCACGCTCATCCAGACCCAGAAGATCCTGAACTTCCCCGTCGTCCTCATGAGCTCGGAGTTCTACCGGCCGCTGATGGGGTTTCTCGCGAAGATGGTCGCGGCGGGCACGATCTCCGACACCGATCTCGACCTCCTCCTCCTGACCGATTCGGTCGAGGAAGCGATGGACCACATCGAGAAGCACGCGGTGCGGTCCTTCGGGCTCGACAAGCCGCCGAAGAAGTCGCTGCTCCTCGGCGAGTGACGCGTGCGGCCTGATGCGAGCGCATCAGGCCCGGGTTCGGAGGCTTCGGTAACGTCGGAAAGGGAGGTGCCGGATGTTCCGCCGAATCCTGGTGCCGGTCGATTTCACGAAGAAGAATCTCCGCGCGGTGAAGATGGCGGCCCGCGTCGCCTCGGACCGGAAGGCGTCGCTGACCCTGCTCCACGTCATCGAGCGCGTCGACGCGGGCGATCCGGGCGGCCTGGCCGGGTTCTACCGCAAGCTCGAGACGGCGGCCCGCCGGCAGCTTTCCGCCCTCGTCCGGCAGGCCCGCCCCGCGGCGGCGTCGGGCGAGATCCTCTACGGCAACCGCGTCAACGAGATCCTCCGCTACGCCGCCGAGCACGAGGTCGATCTGATCGTGATGAGCTCGCACCGCCTCGCGCTTCGCCATCCCGGCGAGCACTGGGGCACGATCAGCCACAAGGTCGGGATCCTGTCGCGGTGCCCGGTGCTCCTGGTCAAGTGACCGGTGGCTGGCACGCCGGTCATCCCGAGGCCGTGGATCCCTTTCCCGGATCCCGAGGCTTCCAACGGAATCGCTCGCTTCGCTCGGGATGACAGACCGGGAGTAAACCGGTCCGCGTCTGCCTCGTCCAAGCCCCAGAGCTCGCGGCATTGCGGGCAAGGAGGCTCCCATGGGTCGGCTCAACCGCGGCGCCGTATTGGTCGTCTTCGCTCTCTCGATTGCCGGTTTTTCGGCGGCCCAGACCGCCGCGCCGGCAACGCCCGTCCGCCATCCTTTTCTTCGCCACCGCCTGCGCGAGTGCCTGTCGATCCTCGACCTGACCGACCAGGAAAGGTCGGACGTTCAGGCGGCGCTCGACGCGGCCAGGCCGACGCTCGACGCCGCCGTCGCCGCCGTCCAGGCCGCCCGTCAGACGCTCGAGACCGCCCTCGGAGCGACGCCGCCGGATGCCTGCGCGATCGGGGCGGACGCGCTGGCGCTCGAAGCCGCGCGCCAGACGCTCCGCACCGGGCGCGAGGCCGTCCTGAACCAGGTCCTCGCGATCCTGAGGCCCGACCAGCAGGCGCGGTTTCTCGGGTGTGTCGACGCGCCCTGGCTGGACCCGGCGACGCCTGCGGCCGCGGCCGGCGACGAACCGGGCGAGCCCTGAGAAATCAGGGCGCCCGGTAGCCCGGCCCCCGGAGCGCCTTGCCGGGCGCCGCGCCCGTGAGGCGTCCGCCGTCGACGACGAGAACGCCGTTGACCGCGACGTAGGGGAACCCGGCGCTGTAGCGGCGCGGCTCTTCGTAGGTCGCGAGGTCCTTGACCTTCGCGAGGTCGAGCAGGACGAGGTCCGCCGCAAAGCCCTCCTTGATGAGACCGCGCTCCTTCAGCCCCGCGGCCTCGGCAGGAAAGGACGTCATCTTGCGCACGGCCTCCTCGAGCGGCAGAAGCTTCTCGTCGCGGACGTAGTGCCCGAGGATCCGCGCCGTCGACGCCCAGCCGCGGGGATGGGACTTTTCCTGCGAGAAGATCCCGTCGGTCGCGCCGGCGCCCGAGTCGGTGCCGAAGGAGACGAGCGGGCTCTTCAAGGCCGTCTGCACGTCGTTTTCGTCCATGATGAAGATGATGCACGCCGTGTTCGCGCGGTCGGCGATCACGAGGTCGATCAGCGCGTCCCGCGGGTCCTTCTTCTCGGCCGCCGCGATCTGGGCGATGGTCTTGCCCTCGTACTTCTTCAGCGACGTGTTGACCACGGAAGCCACGAGGACGCCGTCGGGGCCGCCGGAGCCGAGGTACTGGTTCGACCAGGCGTCGGAGTCCTCGAGCATCTCCTTCTTGGCGCGCTCGCGCTCGGCGGGATCGGCCAGGTGCTTCAGGAGCGCGTCGCGGCCGCCTTCGCGGATCCACGGCGGGAGGCACGCGTCGAGACCGTTCGAGCCGGCGGTGTACGGGTACTGGTTCGCGGCGACGTCGATGCCCTGGGCCCGCGCCTCGCGCAGGCGCTCAAGGAGGGCGGGCATGCGGCCCCAGTTGCGCTTGTACGCGGTCTTGAAGTGCCAGATCTGCGTGCGGATCCCGGCCTCCTTCGCGATGCGAAACACCTCGTCCATGGACGCGTCGATCGCGTTGGCCTCGGAGCGCTGGTGCGTGAAGTAAGCGCCGCCGTAGCGCGCCGCCACTTTCGCCATGGCGATCAGCTCGTCGGTCGAGTTGTACATGTCCGGAACGTACTGGAGCGACGACGAGACGCCGACCGCGCCCTCGCGCATGGCCTGGTCGACGACGTCGCACATCTTCTTCAGCTCCTCGGGTGTGGCCCGGCGGTCGGCCTTGCCGATGACGAAATCGCGCACGCTCCCGGCGCCGACGAAGGTCGCGAGGTTGATCGCGCTCCCGCGCCGCTCGAACGTGCGGAAATAGCCGTCGAGCGTCGTGAAGTCGGGGGTGAACCCGTAGCGGTCGTAGACGTCCTTGCCTTCGGCGAGCATCGCGGCGTTGAGCGGGGCGATCGACGAGCCTTCGCCCGTGACCTCCGTCGTGATGCCCTGCGTGATCTTCGAGGCCGCGCGCTTGTCGACGAGGACGTTGTATTCGGACTGGCCGAGCAGGTCGATGAAGCCCGGCGTCAGGTAGAGGCCCGCCGCGTCGATCGTGCGTTTGGCCGCGTGGCCTGCGAGCGCGCCGACGGCGGCGATGCGGCCGTCCCGGACGCCGACGTCCGCCACGAACCAGGGCGCGCTGGTGCCGTCGACGACGCGCGCGCCGGTGATCAGGAGGTCGTACGGGGCATCGGCGGCCCGACCCGCGGCGGCCAGGCAGAGAAGGGCCGTGAGGGCGACGAACGCTTTCTTCATGGGCGTAACTCTAACGCCTTCGTTCACGCTGCGTTCATGGACGGCCGACTAGCCTCGAGGCGATGAGGGGCCTCCGAACCGCCGCGCTCGCGCTCGTCGTCCTGGCCGCTTCGGCCGCCGGGGTCGCCGCCACCCCCGAGAAGACCAAGACGCACGGGGTGTCGCTCTCGGGGACCGTGGAGCGGGTGGACGACGCCGCGAAGACGCTCGTCGTGCGCAACAACGCGGGCAAGGCGACGACGCTCGTGCGGACCGCGGCCACGAAGGTCAACGGGGTGGGACTCAAGGCCGGCGACCGGGTCGCCGTCCGTTACCTCGAGCGCGACGGCAAGAAGGTCGCGACCTCGATCCGCATCGAGCCGCCGTCGGTCGCGACGGCGACCGTGACGCCGACGGTGCCGCCCCCCGCGACCCGCTGACCGGCTCCCGACCCCGCGCCGTCCTGTAGTCTTCGGGCGCAGGAATGCGCGCTTGACTCCACGTTCCGGGCGCGAGGCGATCGGCGCGGCCGTGCTCGTCTTCGCGGGCGTCGGCCTCCGGCTCGCCTTCGTCGGGGCCTTTCCGACCGAGCCGGTGTCGGATTTCCGGGGCCTCGTTTTCTTCGGCCTGCGCCTGCGGGACGAGGGCCTGGCGGTGCCGGGCTGGCACTGGGTCCAGTTCAACGCGGGACTGCCGCTGCTGCTCTCGGCGCTCTTCCGGCTTTTTCCCCATGGCGTCGCGGCGGCGGCGCGCGAGGCGACGGCGGTCGTCACGGGACTGACCGCGCTCCTGCCCTATCTGATCTGGCGCCGCATCCTGGGTTTCCGAGCGCGCCTCTTTGCCGGCGCCCTGCTCGCGCTCTGGCCGGGACAGGTTTTCTTCTCGGGGGTCGTCGCGCAGGAGAACTGGGTTCTGCCGCCGGCGGTCGCGCTCGCGTGCCTGGCGGTCGCGCGGCTGCGCGAACCGGCCGATCCGGGACACCCCGTTCTTGCCGGCCTGCTCCTGGCCGCCGCCGCGGCGATCCGCCAGGAGATGCTGATCGCGCTGCTGCCGCTGGCGCTCGCGGCGGCGGGCCTGCCGGGCCCCCGCACGGGCCGGGCACGACGCGCGCTGCGGACGGCCGCGGCGGCGGCGATCCCGCTTCTGGCGCTCGCCCTCGAACGCCGCGCGGCGACGGGGCGTTTCGCCGTGACGACCGATCACGGCGGCTTGAGCGTGCTCGGCACGCTCGCGCCGGGATCGGCGGCCTCCGGCTGGGTCGATCCGACGCTCTTCGCGGCCTCGGTCGAGCCGCGCTTTTCGACGGACCCGCTGGCGCTGCGGCACGAGGCGTGGCGGCTGGCGGCCGACGAGGTGCGACGGCGCTGGCGTTATCACGCGTTTCGCGTCGCCGCCGCCGCCGCGAGGATCTCCGTCGAGAGCGAGGCGCAGAACCTCTTCTGGAGCCTGGGGGCGCCGGGAACGTTGCCGGCCTCCCGCGCGCCCGCCGCCGCGGCGCTTTCGGCGGTGGCGGCGCCGCTCCTGCGGATCGAGCTCGCGCTCGTCAGCGGGTTCTTTCTCGCGGCCGCGGTGTGGGCCGTACGCCGCCGCGACCGAGCGATCCTGGTCGTGGCCTCGGCCGTCTTTCTCAAGACGCTCGTCCAGGTCGTGTTCTCGCCGCTCGGGCGCCTCATGGTCCCCGCGATCGCCCTCGAGCTCCTGGCGCTGGCTCTCTTTGCCGCCTCTCTCGCCGCGCCGGAAGAGCGCGCGTCGCGGCGACGATTCCTGTTTCTCGGCGCGGCCCTCGCGGCGTCGCTGTTCGTCGCGGCGCCGGCGCTCGCGCGCGTCGCGGTGAGCCGGGACGAAGCGCCGCCGCGGGTTCTGCGGGCCGCGCTCACCGTGGCGGGGGGCCAGGGAGCCCTGGCGTGCACGGTCGAAGCCGGACGGTTCGCGGCGCTCCTCGGCGACCGCGCCGTCGTCACGCCGGACTCCGGGAGCGGCGTCGCGCGCGTTCGGTGTCGGCTTCCGGAGTTGCCGATGGGCGGCGTGCTCGGCCTCGACCTCGAAGATCGCTCGGGACTGGCGGTGACGGTTCGAGCCGACGGGGTCGAGGCGACGGAGCGGGTGGCGCTCCCGGGTGGAGGCTGGGTCCGGGCTCCTTTGAGCGCGAACGGACCGACGCGCGAAGTCGTTCTCGAAGGCACCGCGGGTGCGGGCTTCGGGTTCGGGCTGGTCCGGTCGGAGGCGGGCGCTCGGCCCTTGCCCCGACACCGCGACCTGCCCTGAGGCCCGTCAGCGGGCGTCGAGGGCGCGCAGCGCGGCCATCACCCGGGCCGACCACGAGTTCTCCCGCGCGACCGAGCGCAGGCGCGCCCGGAAGTCGGGATCGCGGCCCTGTTCGCGGGCCGCGTCGAGGGCGGCCGCGAAATCGCCGGCCGTCGCGGCGATGCGGACCTCCGGGTGCGCCTGGCATTCGGACATCGGCGTCGTGACGACCGGCCGCGCGCCCGCGAAGTACTCGTAGAGCTTCAGGGGAGAGGTCGCCTGGGTGATCGCGTTGATGCGGAACGGAATCGTCGCGACGTCGAAGAGCGAGAGATACCCGGGGAGCGTGACGTAGTCGCGAGGGCCGAGCCAGAGGACGTTCTTCCGTTGGAGCATCGGTTGTCCCGGCAGGCTCTTGTCGTACTGCGGGCCGAGGAGGACGAACCGCCAGTCGGGCTTCGCGGCCGCGACCGCGTCCACGAGCGGGTAGTCGAACCACTCGGCGAGGGCGCCGTAATAGCCGGCGACCGGCGCGCCCGGCGTCAGGAACGACAGCAGCTTCTCGTCGCGCGGCGGCGCGGCGGGCGCGGCGAAGCGCTCGTATTCGACGCCGTTGGGCAGGTAGAGCGCGTCCTCGCGGACGGTGCGGGCCTCCTCGTGAAGGCGCCGGGCCACGCTGGCGACGAGCGTCGCCTCGGAAAGGGCCCGGGCGTGGTTGCGCTCGAGCAGCGCCGGGTCCTGCGGGAACACGGACAGATCGTCGATCCAGTCGTAGACGGTCCGCGCCGGTTTCGGGTACCCGTCGGCGAGGTGGAAGTTGTAGGGAAACGTCCACAAGAGGGGCGACGGGATCTCGTGGAGGAGCTCGGGTGAGCCGCTGAAGAGAAAGAGGTTCGGCTCGATCTCGCGAAAGCCGTCGACGCGGTCGGCGGCGTTGCTGCTGTCGAAGATGGCGACGTGGCCCAGGCGCGCGAAGACGCGCGCCAGGTGGTGCGGGCGTTGGAAGAGGTGAATGCCCCAGCCGACCGAGGGCAGGAAGACGACCGCGCCCTTGCTGCCGGCGATGCGGGCGAGCACGTGCGAGAGCTGGGCGCGGTGCTCCTCGAGCGTCGCGAAGCGGCGGGTCGGTGCCGCCGGGCCGGGGCGCGCGGCGGGCGCCGCCGGCGCGGCGTCCCATTTCTCCTCGTAGCGGCGCTTGTTCTCCGCATAGAGCGCGAAGTAGGCCTCGCGCGTCAGCGTCCGGAACGAGGCCATCTGCCAGTGATGCACGAAGGCGTCCCGGGCGCAGCGCACGGCGTAACCCTTCTCGCGGACGCGTCGGCTGTAGTCGTCGTCCTCGAAGAGGCCGATGCCGAAGCGCTCGTCGAGCGGTCCGATCTCGGCGTAGACGCGGCGGGTCATCGCCGTGCAGAAGAGCGCGAGAACCGGGATGTCGAAGGCCTCGCGGTCGTGGGAGCGCGCCCAGTCCGCCGCCCAGGCGGGAAGCCCGTCGACGGAGGCGTACCCGACGTCGACCTTCGCCGCGTTCGCGATGGCATTGGTGACGGGTCCGACGAGGCCGAGCTTCGGGTCGGTCGCGAGGTGGCGGCAGAGCGCCGAGGCCCAGCCGCGCGTGACCACGGTGTCGTTGTTCAGGATGACGAGAAAGTCGCCCGTCGACGCGGCCAGGCCCTCGTTGCACGCGGCCGCAAAGCCGCGGTTCTCCGGCAGCAGGATCGCCCGGATCCGCGGATCCTTCCGGATGCTCTCTTCGAGGAGCTCGCGTGTCCCGTCGGCCGAGGCGTTGTCGACGACGACGATCTCGAGGTTCGGCCACTCCGTGCGCGCCGAGAGGCTGTCGAGGCAGAGCCGGTTGAACTCGAGGCCGTTCCACGTCACGACGACGACGGAGAGTTTCGGGAAAGCGCCGGCGATCGCCGCGTCGTCGCCGAGCGTATCGGCCAGGGCCCAGCCGCGCCGGGCGGCGAGCCGCGCGGCCGCCGGCTTCCAGGCCGGATCGCCGGCGACGGCGAGCGTCGCCCCGAGCGAGAGCTCCCGGCGCAGGCGGTCGAGGGCGTCGAAGGCCTGCTCCGACGCCGGGTCGGGCGCCCGGAGCGTCACCGTGAAGAAGCGGGGCGCAGCCTCGGTCGCCTCGAAGGCCGGGCCGCTTCCACGGAGGCTCGGGTCGACCGCGAAGACGCGATGCCCGACGGCGGCCAGGCGTCGGGCTTGCGCGGCGAAAGCCTCGGAGAACGGGAGCAGCACGATCTCGCAGCGGTTCTCGACCTCCGGACGCTTCGCGGCGGCGGCCTCGGCGCGCCCCGTGTCGGGGCCGACCCAGTCGGATGGCGCCGACCCGAGAGCACCCTTGATCCGGCGCCGCGCCGGCCGCGTCAGCCGCGCCGCGGCGCGCCGCGCGCGCCAGTAGAGGTTCACCGTGCGCCAGAGCCGCGACGTCTGGATGCGGTAGAGCTCCTCGCGAGCCTCGACGCGCTGACCTTCGAGGAGCTCGATCTCGCGGCGGTGCGCCCCGACCGCCTCCTCGAAGCGCGTCAGCAGGGCGTCATGACTCGCGCGCGCGCCTTCCGCCTCGGCCAGGCGCGCCTCGAGATCGCCGACCCGGAGGTCCTGCGCGATCTTGTCGGCGCGCAGCATGGCGGTCTCGGCCGAGAGCTCGTGCGTGCGCTGGAGGTTCGCGGCGAGCCCGTCGTCGAGCAGGGCCAGCATCTCGGGCGCCACCGGTGGGGCCGCCGGCGGGTCCGCGATCAGCGCCGCCAGCGCGTCGAGGTCCTCGCCCGCGAGGCGGCGCTGCTTCACGGCGGAGGCGGCGATCGCCTTGGCGAGGCGCCCTCGCTCCGCGTGCGCGCGTTCGAGACGCGCGGCAAGGTCCGCGGCGTCGAGGCCCGAAAGCGGCACGGCGAGCTCGGCGAGTCCGCTGCCCGCGAGGAGGGCGTCGACCTTGGGGTCGTAGGCGAGGGCGACGGGGGGCACGCCCGCGGCGAGCGCGAAGACCGCGGCGTGAAGCCGCATCGCCAGGACGACGTCGCAGCCTCCGAGAAGCGACGCCGTGTCCGGCGGCGCGAGCAGCCCCGACAGGATCGCGGCGCGATCGCCGTGCGCGAGGCGCCGGCGCACGCGGGAGGCGACCGCGAAGTCGTCGTCGTCGGACCAGGGGCTGCGTTCGAAGGGGACGAAGAGAAGCGTCGCCCCGGTCCGCTCCACGAGGCGGTCGAGGGCGGTCGCGACGGCGGCCTCCCAGCGTGCCGGATCGACTCCCTGGGTCCAGGGCCGCAGGGCCACGCCCACGATCGGCGAGCGCGGCTCGATGCCCATGCCGATGAGCACGTCCTCCGGCCGGACGTGCGCGGAGGACAGCAGAAAGGCGGGATCGGCCGAGACCGTGACGTTCTCCACGGGGGCACCGATCTCGCCGAGGAGCGAGCGCGAGCCGGCGTCGCGCACCGAGACGCGGACCGCGCTGGCCGCGACCGCACGAACGATGCGGCGTCCCTCGGGCGAGGCGAGCGGGCCGAACCCGAGGCCGTGGAGGGCGACGGGCTTGCGGGCCGCGGCCGCGAGCACCGCCGGCCCGGCGTAGAACGTCACGCCGCCATGCCGCGGCGTCAGGAGCGTGCCCGCCTCGACGCCGCCGTAGTCCTGGAAGAGGCCGCCGCCGCCGATGACGACGAGGTCGGAGCGCCGCACGGCCTCGGAGAGCGAGAGCGGATCGCGCCAGGGAACCGCTTCCACCCCGTGCTTCTGCCGGGTCAGGCCGGGATCACCCGAAGTCGCGAGGACCCGAATCGAGGCGTCGCGCGCGCGCAGGCCCGCGACCAGCGCGGTGAGGATCGCTTCGTCGCCCGTGTTGCCGAAACCGTAGTAGCCGGTGACGAGGACGGAGCGCTCCATCGCGGGCCAGTCTCTCGCAGGACGTCGCGGAGGTCCACCGAGTTGCGGACCGTCGGACGAGGCGGCGGACCCTTAGTATGCTCGCGCGATGTCGAAGCCCGGGACGCCCGTGGGCGAGGGCCCGGCGGCATCGGATCCGCGCGGGGCCGCGACTTCGGGATCCGCTCTCGACGTGCTCGGCGCGGCGCTCGTGGCCGTCGTCGGCATCGGAGTCCGCCTCGCCTTCGTGCGGGCCTTCCCGACGATTCCCTTCAACGACTTTCGCGGGCACGTGGATTTCGGACTCCGGTTGCGGGATCTCGGGCTCGCGGCGCCCGGCTACTCCTGGGTGCAGACCAACGCCGGTCTTCCGCTGTTGCTCTCGGTGCTCTTCCGGATCTTTCCCGCCAACCCGGACAACGCCGCCCGCGTCGCGACCGCCGTCGTCTCCGGGCTGGCCGGGGCCGTTCCCGTCCTCCTCTGGCGCCCGATCCTCGCGCGGCGGTGGCGGCTCGTCGCCGGCCTCGCTCTCGCCCTCTGGCCCGGCCAGGTCCTTTTCTCCGGCGTCGTCGCGCAGGAAAACTGGGCCCTCCTTCCCCTGGTCGCGCTCGCGTGTCTCGGCGTGCGCGCGGCGTACCTTCCGTCGCGGCCGGTCCGCCCGATCGCGGTCGGCCTCCTCTACGCCTGGGCGTGCGCGCTGCGGCAGGAGCTCGTCGTGGTTCTGCTGCCGCTCGTTCTCGTGGCCGCCGGCGTCGCGCCCCGGCGAACCGGCAGGTTCCGGGCGCTGATACTTCTTCTCGCCTCGGCCGGCGTTCCGCTTCTCCTTCTCGCCGCCGAGCGTCGTGCGGCGACCGGCCGCTTTGCCCTGACGACCGAGCACGGCGGCCCGAGCCTGCTCGGGTCGGTCGTCCCCGGCGCGGCGGCCGACGGCTGGGTCGACCCGAAGCCGTACGTGGCCGCGCGTCGGCCGGAACTGCTTCGCGACCGCAAGGTGTATCGGGATGCGGCGACGGGATTGGCTGTCGAGGAGTGGCGCCGCCGCTGGCGTTATCAGCTGTTTCGAACGGCCGTCTCCTCGATGCGCCTGCTCGGCGACAGCGACGCGGAATGCCTCTTCTGGAGCGTCGGCGCCGCCGAGGCGTTGCCGCCCGAGCGGCGGGCGTCCGGTGAGGCCCTGGCGGCGCGCTCCGGGCCGCTGCTCCGACTCGAGCTCGCCGCCCTGACCGGGCTCTTTGCGGCGGCCGTCCTTCTCGGGGCGCATCGGCGCGACCCCGGCATCCTGCTGCTGGCTCTGGCCTTCCT
Source organism: Thermoanaerobaculia bacterium (assembly GCA_035500755.1). Lineage (GTDB taxonomy): Bacteria > Acidobacteriota > Thermoanaerobaculia > UBA5066 > Gp7-AA6 > DAHUXD01. The sequence goes on from DATJXB010000218.1 coordinate 12,651, forward strand.
GCTGAAGCTCGCCATGCAATCCTTCGTGTCCCCGGTCGGACGGCTCATGGTCCCGGGAATTGCGCTCGAGCTGCTCACCGTGAGCCTGGCAGCCTCCCGGCTCGCGCGCATTCCGAGGCGCGGCCGGGCTCTTCTTCTGGGCGCGGCCGTCGTGGTCGCCGCCGCGCTGCTTCTCGCGACGCCGCCGCTGCTGGCGCTGGCCCGCCGGAAAGACGAGGCTCCGTGGCCGATCCGCCGCTTCCCGCTCGAGATCGCCGAAGCCGGATTGGCGGAGTGCCGCGTCGAGTCCGGCCGGGTCGCCGAGTTCGAATGGGGCCGCGGCCGTCTGACGCTGGCGTCGGCGAGCCCCGGGCTGGGGGAGTCGACCCGCGTGACGTGCGAGCTCCCGGCGGCGCACGGACCGCTCCGCTTGAAGCTCGACGGCGCGCATGCCTGGCCGGGCGACACGATTCGAATCGGGGAACGCGTCGAGGCCGACGGCCGCGATTTGTTCGCTCGCGAGATCGGCCAGCCGGAGGGCGCGCCGCCGGTCGAGGTGCCCCTCGGTGACGCGCGTTCGGTCAGCGTCGAGATTCGCGTCGCGCGGCCCGGGTCCGGGTGGGTCGCCGGGTCGTTCGTCGGATTCCAGATCGTGCCGCCGCGGCGCGCCGAGTAGCTCGGCCGCCGCGCCGTCGTGCCGGGCGGCAACCGGGCGGCGTGTATGCTCCGGGCCCGTGGCTCCCGTCGGTTTTGCGCGCCGTCTGGCGCTCGTCCCTGCCCTCATCGCGGCGATCCTGGTGGGCTTCGGCTGCCGCAAGAACCCCGCCGACGCCTATCGCGGCATGAACGTGATCTGGATCTCGTTTGACTCCGTGCGCGCCGACCATTGTTCCTTCGATGGCTACGCGCGGAAGACGACGCCGAACCTCGACGCGCTCGCGGCGCGCGGCGTCCGTTTTCCGCGGACCGTCGCGCAGGCTCCTTACACGCTGCCTTCCTACGCGTCGATGCTGACGTCGCGGTACGTGGCCGAGCTCGCGGTCCACGAGCAACGCGACGAGAAGGACTCCTCGAAGGTCCTCGGCGTCGCCCCGGGTCCGTCGCCGCAGGACGAGCTCGTCTCGGAGGCGCTGCGCGGCGCGGGGTACAGGACGGCCGCCTTCGTGCAGAGCTGGATCTCGGGGCCTTTCGGGTTCGACCAGGGCTGGGACCTCTTCCGCCACGCGCAGGAGTCGCTCTCGCAGAAGATGCCGCACGTTCTCGACTGGATCGAGAGGAACCGCGGCGGCCGCTTCTTCGTGTTCCTCTACGCGACCGACACGCACTACCCGTTTCTCCACGCCCACGAGCGAACCGACCTCTACGGGAAGTCCGCGAGCTCCTTCGAGTTCACGCTCGATGCGATCGAGCGCGTCCGAGCCGGGAAACTCCACCCGACGCCGGACGATCTCGCCAACGCGATGGCGATGTACGACGAAGGGCTCTACTGGGCCGACCAGGACCTCGCGCCGCTCTTCGCGTACCTCGACCGGGCGGGTCTGACGCAGAAGACGATCGTGATCTTCAACGCCGATCACGGCGAGGAGTTCGACGAGCACGGCGTGATCAGCCACGGCCAGACCTATTACGACGGCGTCGTCCGCACGCCGCTCGTCATCGCCGCGCCCGGCCTCGGCAAGCCGGGACGCGCGGAGACGGCGCTCGTGCAGAACCTCGATGTCGGGCCGACGATTCTCGACCTGGTCGGCGTCGAGCGCCCGCGCGCCTGGAGCGGCCACAGCCTCCTCCCGGCGGTCCTGGGCCTTCCCGACGCCGCGTCGGCCCCGCCGCGCCCCGCTTACACCGAGGGCGCGTGGACGTTCTGGATCGGGAGCGTCGTCGACGGCGACCGCAAGTTCATCCTCGTCACGCCTCAGGAGCGGATGCTCTACGATCTCGCGAAGGACCCGGGCGAGACGTCGAATCTCGCCGGCAACGACCCGGACGGCGTCCGCACGCTGTACCACGCCCTGATGAAGCACCTCGGCGGCCCGTCCGGCTGGCTCGCGGCGGGACCGGACCACGCGCCGTCGTACGAGACGTGGATGAAGCAGGTGATGGGCCACTACGGGCTCGGCGAGCAGAGCGACGTGGTCAAGGAGCTCCGGTCGCTCGGGTACTTGCACTGACTTCCCCCTCCCCCCGTCGAGGGGGTGAGGGCAGGGTGAGGGGGAGGGCTACACCGTCCGCGGCAGCGTCACGCGAAAGACCGCGCCGCCGCCCTCGTGCTCGCGGACCTCGACTGAGCCGCCGTGCGCGGCGACGACCTGGTCCACGATCGCGAGCCCGAGCCCCGAGCCCTGGGGGTTCTTCGCGCGCGTCTCGTCGAGACGGACGAACCGCTCGAAGATCCTCTCGCGGTCTTCGCGCGCCACGCCCGGGCCGCGGTCGGCGACGTCGACGTAAACGCGGTCGTCCTCTCCGGCCACGCGCACTTCGACCATCGTGTCCGGTCCCGTGTAGAGCACGGCGTTGGAGACGAGGTTCGACACGAGGCGCAGCAGCCCCGCTCGCTCGCCGCGCAGGCGGGTGTCGCCGCTCTTCGAGATGGCGCAGACGACGCGCCGCCGGGCGCCGAGGGCGGCGGCCGTCGTGACGGCGTCTTCCGCGATCTCGTAGACGTCGAGGTCCTCGATCCGGCGGGGCGGCGCGGCGTCGCCTCGCGCCAGCAGCAGCAGGCCGTCCACCTCGCGGGCGAGGCCCTTCGACGCGTCGGCGATCGTCTGGAGCGAGCGGCGGCGCTCGGCGTCCGTCGCGTCCGGGCGCAGCGCGTCCTGCGCCTCGCCCACGAGAACGGCCGTCGGCGTCTTCAACTCGTGGGCGGCGTCGGCGACGAGGCGCCGCTGCGCGCGAAACGCCTTCTCGAGGCGGTCGAAGAGCGAGTTGATGACGGCCGCCAGGCGCCGGAACTCTTCGCCGCCGGAGGAGACCCGGACGCGGCGCGACAGGTCCGTCGCCTCCGCCTCCTCGGCCAGGCGCGTGACCTCCTCGACGGGACGGATCGCGCGGCGCACGACGAGCGCGAGGATGACGGCCGCCCCGAGGAAGCCGACGACGACCATCCCGGAGAGGGCGTTGTCCACGCGCGAAAGCGAGCGCATGGTGGGCCCGATCCACCGGAAGACGACGAGGGTGGCGCCCTTGGCCTTGCCCTGGAGGTGGGTGACGAGGAAGCGGCAGGTCCGGCGCTGGCCGCTGTAGGGCTCGATCGCCGTGTAGGGAACCTCCGGACGGTCGCGGTACGGCTCGAGGACGACGCGCTCGTGCGACCGGAGGAGGTCGCCGGTCAGGGCGACCGGGACGTCGCCGTTGAAGAGGATCGCCGAGTGGTTGGCGAGTCGGAACTCGAACATGTTCGCCTCGAGGCCGGCCTTGAGCGCCTGGCGCTCCTCCTCGGAAAGGCCGACGAGCTCGTAGTCCGAGCCGATGGCGATCGCGAGTGTGTCGAGCTCGCCGTCGATCTCCTCGAACGCGAGCTTGCGGATGAGCGTGCGCGCGCCGAGCGCGAGGGCGGCGAGGAAGAGCGCGGTCACGAGCGCCCCGGCCAGCGCCAGGCGCGTGCGGGCGCGCTCGAGCGAGAGGAACTTCACTTGAGCCGGTAGCCGCTGCCGCGAACGGTCTCGATGCGCGAGGGCTGCTTCGGCCGGTCGAGCTTGCGGCGCAGCCGGCCGACGAGGACGTCGATCGTGTTCGACATCGGCTCCTCGCGCTCGCCCCAGGCCTGCTCGAGGATCTCCTCGCGCGAGACGACCGCGCCGGGGGCCTGCATCAGGAGCTCGAGGATCGTGAACTCGCGCGACGTCAGCTTCAACGGTTCGGCGCCGCGCCAGGCGGCCCGGCGGCCGGGGTCGAGCTTCAGGTCGCCGAAGACCAGCTCTGCCGGGGCGCGCGTTTCGTTGCGCCGCAGGAGCGCCCGCGCCCGGGCGGCGAGCACCTCGAGGTCGAAGGGCTTGCCGAGATAGTCGTCGGCGCCCTGGGAGAGTCCCTCGATCTCGTCCTCGGCCTGGTCCATCGCCGTCAGCATCAGGATCGAGCGGCGAAAGCCGCGCGCCCGCGCCCGCCGGCAGACGTCGAGGCCGTCGCCGTCCGGCAGCCGCCGGTCGAGGACGAGGAGATCGTATTCGTGGAGCTCGAGCAGCTCCTCGGCCTCCTCGATTTTTTTCGACTCGTCGCAGGCGAGGCCGCCGCGGCCGAGCGTGCGGACGACGAGCGACCGCAGCCGGTCGTCGTCCTCGAGAACCAGAGCCCGCATGCGCGGGCTAATTTACCCCTTACAGCCCGAACGTCTTGACGAGAAACACGGCCATCTGGCCCCGCGTGAC
>DATJXB010000219.1:0-9578 GCA_035500755.1 Thermoanaerobaculia bacterium
AGACGTGGAAGTTGTTCAGTCGAATCGGGATGATTGGTCGGGGCGAGAGGATTTGAACCTCCGACCACTCGGTCCCGAACCGAGTGCGCTACCAGGCTGCGCTACGCCCCGACGAAAGGACTGCGCTTTATACGCGATTCCGGGCGTTTATGCAAAGGCCGCGGCCCGCGGGCCTCGCTACTGCAGGCGAATCGAGAGCTTGGTCCCCGAGTAGTCGAGCTGCAGCGTCCTGGTGTCGCCCGCGGAAAGCTGCGCCGTCGTCGTGGCGAAGGCGGACGGCATGTCCGGCCCCGAGAGCCAGACCTTCAGCGCGGCGGCGCCGGGCGCCACCGCGATGCTCGCGGAGACGTTGCGGTTCTCGCCCTTCTTGAAGGAGAACGGCTGCCGCAGCAGGATCTGGTCGTTGACGGCGACCATGATGTGGCCTTCCGGAATCGGGGAGGTGAAGGCGAGCTTCAGCGTCGCGGTCGTCGCCGCGGGCTGCGCGGGGGGCGCCACGCCGGCCGGAGCCGCCGTCGCGGACTTCGCGGCCGCCGCCGGCGAGGGCGCGGCCTGGTTCTTCTTCGCGACTGCCGTGGGCTTCGGGGCTCTCTTCCGGGCGGCGGCTTCCGCCGCGACCTTGGCCTCGGCCACTTTCTGATCCGCTTCGGTCTTCACGGCTGAGGCATCGGCGTTGCCCGCGTCGAGGGCGAGCGCGTCCGTGGCCTTCTGGGCGGCCTCGTCGAACTTGCCGTCCGCGAGCGCCGCCTTCGCCGCCGCGGCGAGGTCGGCCGCCTGCTTCTTCTTGTCGGCGTCGGCCTGCTGCGCCTTCGCGGCGCTCTCGGCCATCTGCGCGTACTTCCGCGCTTCCTCGTTGTTGGGGCTGCGCGCCAGCACCTCGCGCGCCTTGGCGAGGCTCTCCGTGTAGCGTCCGGCGGCGAAGAGCTTCTTGGACTCCTCGAGCGCCGCGTGCCGGTCCTTGACCTCCTGTTCGAGCGCGGCGTCGTGCTCGACCGTCGGCTTCGAGGCGGACCTGGCCTGCACCAGGAAAAACGCCACGACGAGGACCAGCAGGCCGACGGCGCCGGCGACGACCTTCCAGAACCAGTTCGGGTTGACCTCGGCCTTGGCGAGCTTCTTCCAGTCCTGCGGCGCGCCCGGCTTGACCGCGGCGCCCGCGCTCGTCACCGGCGGCGGCGGCAGAGGCGGCAGCTCGCCGTCCGAGAGCGACACGATCTCGCCGGTCGGCGGCGCGGCCGCCATGGCGGCGGCGAGGTCGGGCGCCGCCGTCGTCAGCTCGTGGTCCTCGGAGTCGTCGCCCACGCCTCCGGACGCCTCGGCGCCGGGAGGCGTCGCGGGCGGCGGCGGCGGCGGGGCCGGCGGCATCGACTCGGTCTCGCGCGGCGCGCCCTGCGCGGCGACCTGCTCGAGATTGGCGAGCTTCAGCGTCGGCAGGTTCTCCGCGGCCGAGACCATCGTGCCCAGGTCCTGCAGCGCCTTCTGTTCCTCGAGGTGCGCCTTGAGCTGGTAGAGCGCGAGCGCCATGTCCTTGCCGCGCTGATACCGATTCCACGGGTCCTTGGCCATCGCGCGCGCCACGATCGGGTTGAAGTCCGCCGGCACCTCGTGGGCGAGGTCCGCCGGCGGCGTGAAGTCCTCGTGGACGATCTTGTAGGAGATCGCCGTGAGGTTGTCGCCCTGGAACGGCTTGCGGTTGGTCAGCAGCTCGTACAGGACGACCCCGAGCGAGAAGATGTCGCTCCGGCCGTCGACCGGCGCGCCCGAAACCTGCTCGGGCGACATGTAGTTCGGCGTCCCGAGGAACTGGCCCGTCGTCGTCAGGTTCGACGAGGCGACCTTGGCGATCCCGAAGTCGGTGATCTTCACCTTCCCGTCGGTCGTCAGGATGATGTTGGCCGGCTTGATGTCGCGGTGGATGATCCCCTTGCGGTGCGCGTAGTCGAGCGCTTCGCCGATCTGGGCGATCAGGTCCGCGATCTCGTCCCAGGGGAACTTCTTCTTGTCGGCGAGGAGCGACTTCAAGTTGCGCCCCTCGATGTACTCCATCGCGATGAAGGACGTCCGGCTCTCCGTGTCCTCGCCGATGTCGTGGATCGTGACGATGTTCGGGTGGGACAGGATCCCCGCCGTCTGGGCCTCGCGGACGAAGCGCTCGCGGAACTCCCGCGACTCGGAGTCGTCGTCGTCGCCCTGGGAGGTGCGGATCGTCTTGACGGCGACGAGGCGGCCGATGACCGGGTCCTTGGCCAGGTAAACGACGCCCATGGCGCCCTTTCCGAGCTCGTTCAAGACCTCGTACCGGCCCAGCTTCGTCACGCGCGCTCCCGCCGCTGCCTTACCCGACATCGGATTCGGGGACCCTCCGCGCCGAAATCCCGCGTCCCGAGAGACACATCCGCCTCGGGACGCCTCCGGCCTCGCGAAATTCTAGCAGGTTGCCTCCGGCGAATGGACCCGCAATATGGGCCGCCATGGGCGCGGCGGCCGGTCCGAGGCCTCGCGCGGCATATCCTGAGGCCATGGAGACCGACCAGCCGGCCGTCCGGAGCGTCCCGATCGTCCGCGTCCGCACCGCCGGGGACGAGCATCGGCTCGACCGCGTCAGCGTGGAAGAACCGCTCGAGATCCGCGTGGGCGGGGAAACCCTGGCCGTGACCATGCGGACGCCCGGGCACGACTTCGACCTCGCCACCGGCTGGCTCGTCACCGAGGGCATCGTGCGGGCCCCCGGGGAGATCGCGCGCCTCGAGCACTGCCGCGAGGTGCGGTCCCCCGAGGAGGAGGGCAACGTCGTGATCGTCCGCGCGACCGAGTCCATCGCGGGACGCACGGACCGGGCCCGGCGGCTGCTCCTGACGTCCTCGTCGTGCGGGCTCTGCGGGAAGGGCTCGATCGAATCGCTCCGAGGAAGCTTCCCCGCCGTCGCGCCGGGAGGGAGTCTCGACCGGGCCGTGCTGCGCCGCCTCCCCGACGCGCTCCGGGCGGTCCAGGGCAATTTCTCCCAGACGGGGGGCCTCCACGCCGCCGGGGTGTTCGCGTCTTCCGGAGAGCTCCTCGTCAGCCGCGAGGACATCGGCCGGCACAATGCCGTCGACAAGACGATCGGCGCCCTGTTCCGCGAGGGGCGCTGGCCCCTGTCGGACACGGTCCTCCTCGTCTCGGGCCGGGCCTCCTTCGAGATCGTCCAGAAGGCGCTGGCGGCGGCGATCCCGGTCGTGGCCGCGGTGTCGGCACCCTCCTCGCTCGCGATCGACCTCGCCCGGGAGTCCGGGATCACGCTGGTCGGCTTTCTCCGCGAGGGCGCCTTCAACGTGTACTCGGGGGAGGAGCGCCTTTTGAACGGCGCGCCCGCTCGAGGATCGCGGGGATGACCCAGCCGATCAGGACGCCGGCGAACACGAGCAGGCCCACGGCCAGCAGAAACGCGATCCCGATCGCGACGCAGGAAAGGGCCGTCATGGCTGCATTCTTGACGCCCCGGGCGCCGGCCGCCGCGGGGACGCTTCAATATAATCCGGCCCCATGAAACCACTCTCCGCCCCCCAGCTTCGCAACGTGGCCGTCGTCGGCCACAACACCGTCGGGAAGACCACGCTGGTGGCCGCGCTCCTGCACGCCGCCGGCGCGACGACGCGGGCCGGGCGGATCGAGGACGGCACCTGTCCCACCGACTTCGACGGCGAGGAGATCGACCGCAAGATCTCGATCAACCTCTCCGTCGCGCACGCCGTCCACCGCGACACGCGCATCAACTTCCTCGACGCCCCGGGCTACGGCATCTTCGCGCCCGAGGCTCGGGCCGCCGTCTACGCCGCCGACGCGGTCCTCCTCGTCTGCGACGCCGTGTCGGGCGTCGAGGTCCAGACGGAGCGGGCGTGGAAGTTCGCCCAGGAGTTCGGGCGGCCGGTTCTCTTCGTCGTCAACCGGATGGACCGCGAACGCGCGTCCTTCGACCGCGTCATCGAGAGCCTCCACAAGAAGTTCGGCCGCGGCGTCGTGCCGCTGCAGATTCCGGTCGGCGAGGAGAAGAGCTTCAAGGGGACGGTCGACCTCGTCCGCATGGAGTCGCACGTCCACGAGGGCGGCAAGCGCGTGGACGGCGCGATCCCGGCCGACCTCGCCGACCGCGCCAGGGAAGAGCACGAGGCCCTCGTCGAGGCCGTCGCCGAGGGCGAAGACGACCTCATGGAGAAGTTCTTCGCCCAGGGAACGCTCGAGCCCCAGGACATCCTGCCCGGCCTGAAGCGCGAGATCGTCGAGCGCAAGATCTTTCCGGTCCTCTGTGCCGCCTCGTCTTCGGGAATCGGCACGATGCGCATCCTCGACGCCTGCGTCGCGCTGCTGCCCTCCCCCGAGTCCCGCAGGGTGGACGCCACCGGAAAGGACGGCAAGCCGACCGTCGTTTTCTGCAACGAGAAGGACCACGCGGTGGCCCAGGTCTTCAAGACCGTGTCCGACCCGTTCGCGGGCCGCATCACGTACCTGCGCGTTTTCGCCGGCCACTTCCAGTCCGACGGCAACTACTGGAACGCGACGAAGGGAGCGCACGAGCGCTTCTCGGGGCTCTTCCTGCCGCAGGGCAAGGAGCACGTCAGCGTGCCCGAGGCGCGAGCCGGAGACATCGTCGCGGTCGCGAAGCTCAAGGACACGTTCACCGGCGACACGCTGACGACCAAGGACAATCCGGTCGTGATCCCGGCGCTCGCCGTCCCCGAGGCGTCGATCGCCTACGCCATCGAACCGAAGGCCAAGGGCGACGAGGACAAGATTTCGACGGCGCTGCACAAGCTGATCGAGGAGGACCCGTCGCTCAACTTCCAGCGCGACGAGGAGACCAAGGAGTTCCACCTCGCCGGCGCCTCGCAACTGCACGTCGAGATCGCCGTGGCGCGCCTGAAAAAACGCTACGGCGTCGAAGTGATCCTGCACCCGCCGAAGGTCCCGTACCGCGAGACGATCACCAAGAAGGCCGAGGCCCACGGCCGGCACAAGAAGCAGACGGGCGGCCACGGCCAGTTCGCCGACTGCCGCATCCGCGTCGAGCCTCTGCCCCGCGGCAAGGACTTCGAGTTCGTCGACGACATCTACGGCGGTGCGATCCCGCGCAACTTCATCCCGGCCGTCGAGAAGGGCATCCAGGAAGTCCGCCGGAAGGGCTTTCTCGCGGGCTACCCGATGGTGGACTTCCGCGTCACGCTCTACGACGGCCAGTACCACGACGTCGACTCCTCCGAGCTCGCGTTCAAGCTCGCCGGCGCGCTCGCCTACAGGGAGGCGATGGCGGCGGCCCGGCCCACGCTGCTCGAGCCCGTCATGAACGTCGAGATCACGGCGCCCAACGAGTACGTCGGCGACCTGATGGGCGATCTCTCCTCGCGGCGCGGGCACGTCCAGGGCATGGACGCGGCCGACGAGGACACCGTCATCAAGGCGCAGGTGCCGATGTCGGAGCTCCTGACCTACGGTGCCCAGCTGCGCTCGATCACGCAGGGCCGCGGGTCGTTCCACCTCGAGTTCTCGCACTACGCCGAGGTGCCGCACTCCCTGCAGGAGAAGATCATCGCTCAGTCGAAGGCGGGCAAAGAGGTCGCCAAGGAAGCCTGAGCGACCGCGCCGGACGCGCTCGCCCGGCCGCCTCGACGGATTCGTACGGTTTCGTCGAAACCTCTTGACTCGGCCGGCCTGCCGCGAAACAGTTGACGCCTCCCGGATCCGACCTCGCGAAGTCACCGGAGTCCCGATTCCGTTTGCGCGTAGCCAGAGTCTGCAGGAACGTTCGTCTCCCGCGTCGATCGAAAGGCCTCACATCGAAACGCCCGACCGGAGGTTTATGCGAATGGTTCACCGGCGCCCGCTCTCCCAGCGCCTCGGGGTCCTCGGTTCCACGATCGCCGCACTGCTGGCGGCCACGGCCCTCTCTGCCGCCGATTCACCTCCCGGAAGCGCCCCGTTCGTGACCGCGAGCGGCGCCGACCAGATTCAGGCCCTCGTCTCGGTCAAGCAGTCGAAGACAGCGATCCAGAACAAGATCGACTCGCGCCTCTATCTCGGCATGCTGCACGAGCGCCGGGACGCTCGCCTGGTCCCCCTGACGAGCTATCGCTTCCTGACCGCCGATGCGGACGGCCGCGTCCTCGTGCACCTCGCTCTGGTCGAGCCGGCCGCGCGCGACGAAGTCTCGCGGGGGGTGTCGGCGCTCGGAGGCGTCATCACGCCGGGTCGACCGGGCGGCCGCATCGTCGTGGCCCGGGTCCGCCTCCGCGATCTCGAGACGATCGCCGCCCTGCCCGGCGTCCGGCGCGTCCGGGAGCCGCTCCCCAGGACCTTCGACGCGACCAACGTGTCCGAAGGCGTCGCGACGCACGGCGCCTCGGAAGCGGCGGCCTTCTTCGGCGTCTCCGGCTCCGGGGTCAAAGTCGGCGTGATCTCCAATGGCTGCGACTCGCTGGCCACGCTCCAGGGCAGCGGCGACCTTCCGGCGAGCGTCACGATCCTGCCCGGCCAGGCGGGATCGGGTAACGAGGGCTGCGCCATGATGGAGATCGTCCACGACATGGCGCCCGACGCGGAGCTCTACTTCTCCGCCGCGGGCGACACGGACGAACAGTTCGCCCAGAACATCCTCGATCTGGCGACCGCCGGATGTCAGGTCATCGTCGATGACGTGCTCTCGCTCGACGAATCGCCGTTCGAAGACCAGCAGATCGCCGCCGCCGTCAACACGGTGACCGCCAGCGGCGTCTTCTACTTCTCCTCCGCCGGCAACCAGGGCAACGTCGACGACGGAACGTCGGGGACCTGGGAAGGCGACTTCGCGCCGAACGGAACTCTTCCGGCGCTGCCCGGAGCCGGGGTGCTGCACGACTTCGGCGACGGGGGCCAGTCGATCCTCGTCACGAAGAGCGCGCCCTTCGTCGTGTTGACGTGGGCCGAGCACTACACGGAGAACAGCGGGATCGCCTCCACCGACTACGACCTCTACCGGATGAATGCCGCGCTCACGGCCGTCCTCGACTCGAGCACCAACGTTCAGAACGGTTCCGGAAACGACGACCTCGCCCTCGAGTATATTCTCGGAGCCAACGCGGGCGACCGCATCGTGGTCACACGCTCTGCCGTCGGCACGACCGCTCCGCCCATGTTCAACCTGCTCGTGTATCGCGGCAACGTCGATGCGGCCCTCGCGACCACCGGCGCCACGCGCGGCCACAACAGCGCCGCGCAGGCCTTCGGCGTCTCGGCGTCGCCGGCAGCGGCGGCGTTCTCCGGCGGGGGTCCGACGGGGCCCTATCCGAACCTCTTCGGACCGGCCAACGAGAGCGAGTACTTCGTCTCGGACGGTCCGCGCCGCATGATCCTCCGGGCCGATGGATCCGAATACACGCCCGGCAACCGGTCGAAGACCGGCGGCATCGTCCGATCGAAGCCGGACATCACGGCCGCGGACGGCGTGTCGTGCGCGGCGCCGGGGTTCCTGCCCTTCTACGGAACGTCCGCCGCCGCGCCGCACGCGGCGGGAATCGCGGCGCTGCTGAAGTCCGCGCTGCCGGACCTGACCCTGGCGGCGCTGCGCCAGGCGCTGGTCAGCTCGGCGATCGACATCGAGACCCCGGGCAACGATCGCGATACGGGAGCCGGCATCGTCATGGCGCACGCGGCGCTCGACGCCGCGGGAGTCGCCGGACCCCTCGGTCCGCGGCCGATGACGGTCGACGTCCACGCGGCGTCGGGGGACTCCTCCAATCACGACGGGATTCTCCAGCCGGGAGAGCTCGTCTCCGTCGCGCCGAGCTGGAGGAACAACCAGGGCACCGGCGAGCCGCTGACGGGGGCCGCCTCCGGATTCGGCGGCCCGTCCGGACCGACGTACACCCTGGCCGACGCCACGGCGGACTACGGAACGGTCGGCGCCGGCACGACGCAGGACTGCTTCACCGCGACCGGCGACTGCTACGTCATGGGGGTCTCCGGAGCCCGGCCGGCCGCGCACTGGGACGCGACCTTCACCGAGACGCTCTCGCCCGGCTCCGGAGTGGCCCCGGCGGGCGTCTCCCGCCTCTGGAAGCTGCACGTCGGAGATTCCTTTCCCGACGTCCCGAGCTCCAACCCGTTCTACGCCTTCGTCGAGAATCTCTTCCACAACGGGGTCACGGGCGGCTGCGGCGCGGGTAACTACTGCCCGGGCAACCCCGTGACACGGGCCCAGATGGCCGTCTTCCTGCTGAAGGCCGAGCACGGATCGAGCTACATCCCGCCGGCGTGCACCGGCGTTTTCCCCGACGCGCCCTGCACCCCGGCAGCCGCTTTCGCGGTCGACTTCATCGAACGGCTCGCGGCGGAGGGCATTACGACGGGATGCGGCGGCGGAGACTACTGCCCGAACTCCTCCGTGACCCGCGCCCAGATGGCGGTTTTCCTTCTGAAGGCCGAGCACGGCAGCGCTTACGTGCCGCCGGCCTGCACGGGCGTCTTCCCCGACGTCGCGTGCATGCCCGTGAAGGACTTCGCCGTCGACTGGATCGAGCAGCTCTACAACGAAGGCATCACGGGCGGTTGCGCCGGGGGCAACTATTGCCCGAACAACCCGGTTCTGCGGGGCCAGATGGCGGTTTTCCTCGACAAGACCTTCGGCCTGTCGCTGTACGGGCCCTAGAAACGAGGCCGATCGACGCGGATGGCGGCGACAACGCCGCCGTCCGCACCGGGCCTCCCGGCTCCGGCTAGAGCGTCCGCCACCGCCGGCCGTCCTTCTCGAGGAACTTGTCGGCGGCTTCCGGCCCGAAGGTGCCGGCCGCGTAGTTCGGAAAGTCCGACGCCGGCCGTTGTTCCCACGCGTTCAGGATCGGCGTGAGCACTTCCCAGGCGTGCTCGGCTTCGTCGCCGCGGATGAAGAGCGTCTGGTCGCCGTGCGTGACGTCGACGAGAAGGCGCTCGTAGCCGCCGGCGATCGGCGCGCCGAGCTTCGAGTACGGGAAGTCCATGTAGACCGACTGGATCTGGAGGACCGAGCCCGGAATCTTCACGCCGAATTTCAGCGACACGCCCTCGTCGGGCTGGATGTGGAGCCGCAGGACGTTCGGCAGGACCTCGCCCGATGCCTTGCTGAAGAACCGGTGCGGCACTCCCTTGAACTCGATCGCGATCTCGGTGACGCGTTTGGCCAGGCGCTTGCCCGAGCGCAGATAGAACGGGACGCCCGCCCAGCGCCAGTTGTCGATCGCGAAGCGCACCGCGGCGAATGTCGGCGTGTTCGACGCCGAATTCACGTTCGGCTCCTCGCGGTACCCCGCCACCTTCTTGCCGTCGACCACGCCGGATCCGTACTGGCCTCGGACGGCCCACTCGTCCACGGCGTCCTCGGTGAAGGGCCGGATCGACTCGAGCACCTTCACCTTCTCGGCGCGGATGGCATCGGCCTCGTACGCCGCCGGCGGCTCCATCGCGGTCAGCGTCAGGAGCTGCAACAGGTGGTTCTGGAACATGTCCCGCAGGATGCCGGCGCTCTCGTAGAAGCCGGCCCGGTGGCCCACCCCGACCGACTCCGCCACCGAGATCTGGACGTGGTCGACGTAGCGGTG
>DATJXB010000220.1:0-21206 GCA_035500755.1 Thermoanaerobaculia bacterium
CGCTGTTCCCGGACGGCGCCGAGCGCTATCCGGACCAGGGCATCTTCGCGGCCTCGCGGCCGAAGGGTTAGAGGGAGAGACACCATGGGCTTTTCCACCGACTGCATCCACGCGGGCAACGATCCGGATCCGACGACCGGCGCCGTCGCCGTCCCCATCTACCAGACCTCCACGTACGTCCAGGAAGGGATCGGGAAGAACAAGGGCTGGGAGTACGCGCGCACGCAGAATCCGACGCGCGCGGCGCTCGAGAAGAACCTCGCGGTGCTCGAGGGCGGCGCCGGGGCCCGGGCGTTCGCGTCGGGCATGGCGGCGATCACGGCGATCTCGACGCTCGTCAAGAAGGGCGACCACGTCGTCTGCTCGAACATGACGTACGGCGGGACGTACCGGTACTACACGAAGATCCTCGCGAATTACGGCGTGACCTTCTCCTTCGTCGACACCTCGCGGCCCGAAGACGTCCGCAAGGCGATCCGGCCGGAGACGCGGATGCTCCACCTCGAAACCCCGACCAACCCGACGATGCAGCTCTGCGACATCACGCTTCTCTCCGAGCTCGCCCACCGCAACGGCGCCGTCGTCGTCGTCGACAACACGTTCGCCTCGCCGTACCTCCAGAAGCCGCTCGCCCTCGGCGCCGACATCGTCATGCACTCGACGACGAAGTTCCTCGGCGGCCACTCGGACACCGTCGGCGGCGCGGCGATCGCGAAGTCGACGGAGCACGTCGAGTGGCTCGGCTTCGTCCAGAACAGCTCGGGCGCGATCCTCTCGCCGATGGACTCGTGGCTCGTCCTGCGCGGCATCAAGACGCTCGTCGTGCGGATGGAGCGCCATGAAACGAACGGCCGGGCCGTCGCCGGGTACCTCGCGAAGCACCTGAAGGTGCGCCACGTGAATTACCCCGGGCTGCCGTCGCACCCGCACCACGAGCTGGCGAAGAAGCAGATGAGCGGCTACGGCGCCATGATCTCGTTCGACCTGGGCTCGTTCGAGAACGCGGCGGCGTTTCTCGGCAAGGTGCGCCTGTGCTCGCTCGGCGAGAGCCTCGGCGGCGTCGAGACGCTCATCTCGCACCCGGCGACGATGACGCACGCGTCGATCCCGGAGCCGGAGCGAATCCGCCTGGGGGTGACGCAGGGACTCGTGCGCATTTCGGTCGGCATCGAGGACGAGGCCGACATCCTGGCCGACCTCGAGCAAGCGCTCGAAGCCGTGAAGTGACCGGAGAGGCGACCGCCTAGGCCGTCTTCCTTTTCTTCTTCGCGGGAACGCGGCGCGCGGGCTTGGCCGGAGCCGCGGCCGCCCGCTTCTTCGACGCCGTCATTTTCTCGATCCACGCGGCGAAGCCGGGCGAGGCGAGGTCGACACGGTAGCCGAGGACCTCGGGCAGCTCGTAGGTGTTGACGCGCTGGATGATCTCGCGCACGCCCTCGAACTGCGAGGCCCGCGTCTTGATCAGCAGCAGCATCTCGCCGTCGTCGCAGACGCGCCCCTTCCAGCGGTACACGGAGTGGACGTTCGGCAGGATGTTGACGCAGGCGGCCCGGCGGGCGCGGACGAGCGCGTGCGCGACGTCGAGCGCCTGCTCCTCGGTCCCGACCGAGGTGACGACGACGATCAACTCATCCTTCTTCGCCATGGCGAGGGGCATTCCATGCCCGCCCCCGGCCAATGTCAAGGATTCATGAACCGTTTGGTAGAATTCCCGGTCCGATCTTTGAGGCTCGCGACTTTCAACCGTGGGGGCGAAACGGCTTCGACGGGGACGATGGCGCGAGAGGTTGCATGCCGAGGTCTCACCCCTCCTCGTAAAAGCAGGGTGAAAAACAGTAGCTGCGAACAACAGCAACTTCGCTCTGGCTGCTTAATTAAGTAGCCTCGTTTGCCGCGTAGCGCACCCGCCGCGCCGTGGCCGACGTCGCGAAATGCGGGTGTAGCGGGCGCGGTCCCCCGGACGCGCCCGCGAAACAAATCCGGGGTTGCCCTTCCGCCGTTTTGCCTCTTCTCGAGGCGTCGGGGCGAGAACCAAGAAGAGGCTGAGCATGGAGTGGCCTCTCCCACCACGCTTCCGGACGCGGGTTCAACTCCCGCCGCCTCCACCAACCTTCCTGCCCGTTCGCGAGACCTCGGGATCCCGCTCGAGAATCAGTGCGCCGCGGCGAGCGCGAACGTGGTCAGGCCCGTCGACAGATCCGTCACGGCGAGGCTCCACGTGAACGAACCGTACGGGACGCCGAGGTCCGTGACGGCGGAATAGCCGTCGGTTCCTTCGACGCGATGTCCGGTCGCCGTCCAGCGGACGGGCTCGGTGCGTGTGCCGCTCGAGTCCTCGCCGACGGCGACCACGGCGAGATCGCGCTCGTCGGGAGCTTCCGATTCGCGGGGCGGCGTCAAACGCAGGATGACTCGCGTCCGGCTGCGGCCGTCGACCTTCGATTCCGCGAGCGACGCCGACAGCAGCGGATCGGGGGCCGCCCCGCGGTCGACGAGCCGGGCGATCACGGCGTCGAGCGCGCGGTCCTCCTCGGAAGCGATCCGATAGCCGCGCCGGTACTCGAGCGTGACCCCGGCTCTCCGGCAGACGAGCTCGAATCGATGGAGCCGCCGGTCGGCACCGGCGGGATCGCGGAACGTCAGCTCGTAGACGGCGCGGCCGTCGAGCTCCGTCAGCCGCGCCGCCGTCTTGCCGGGCAGGAGGATGGCTTCGCCGCCCGTGTCCGCCGCGACGGAGGTCAGGACCTGAGCGACGCCGAGCCGGTACGAAGGCGAAAGCGTCCCGCTGGGCGTCGCCCCCGTGGGCAGGCCGCTGGCACCCGAGTCCCGCGTCCGACTGTCCGCGAAAGCGCCGGGCACGTTCCGCCGGTCGCGGTCGAGCGACTCGACGACGACCGGAACGAGCGCGACGTCGATCTCGACCGCTTTCGCGATGACGTCGCTCATCGTCAGGACGTGGTGCCCGGGGTTGACGGTCCGGCTCCAGAGTTGAAAGGCGCTGGAGTCGCGCTCGGCCTGACGGGCCGCGTCGTAGTTCGCGAAAGACCTCTTGTCCTTCTGACCCAACTGCTCATTCAGGGGAAGCGTCTCCTGCTCGAGCAGCCGTTGCTCCTGTCCGATGTAGTCCGAGACGTCCAGCGGGTGCATCAAGGACGTGCCGCCGCTGGCGAAGACGAGTTGCCGATCTCCGGCTTCCGGCGGAAAGAGGGCGAGCGCTTCGAGCAGCGCCCGGCAGAGGCGCGCGCGATTGGCATCGAACTCCTCGCGGCTCGTCCGCGACCCGACGAGATCCGACGCGCCCGACAGACGCTCGGCGCTCGGATGCGCCCGGATTCGGGCGATGCCCTCGATCGCCCCCGCCGCCGAGTCCGACCAGGGGCTCTCGACCGTCAGGCGCGAACCGTCGAAGCGGGCCAGCAGGATGCGGCGCCGCGCGGCGTCGGGTTGCTCGAGAAACCTCGTGAGCTGGTCTTCGACGTCCCGGCGGTCGAAGCTCTTCGACTCGCTCTCGTCGATCACGATTGCGAGCTGATGGACGTGCCCGGTCGTCGGGGCGGCCGCCGTCGCCGTCGCCGTCGAGACCGGAGCCGCCGCCGCCGTGCCGCCGACGGGCGGGTTCGAGGGCAGCGTCACGGCGGGCCGGAGCCCCTGGAGCGTCCAGGTGTCGAGCGCGGCTGCGGTGCCGTCGACGGTCAGGGCGAGCTCCTCGGCCTTCAGGTCCTCGACCGGTTTCCCCGACCGGTCCCGCGCCGTGACACGCACGGTGACGACGTGGACCTCCACCTGTTCTCGGACGGTTTGAGCCGGGACCGTCGTCCGGCCCGCGACCGCCGCCAGGCCCGCGAGCAGCGCGACGCCGAGCGGCCGGCCGGCCGCCGTGAAACCGAACCGGATCGCGCGAGCTCTCTGCAAGAAGCGCCGTCCGGACGATATTCAAGCACGGGGCGAATCGCCCCGGCGCGCCCGCGTGTAATTGGTCCGTGGGAGTCCGAGCGCCCCGGGCCGCGGAAATGCGCCGCCGTCCCGCGGTTTCGAATGAGTTCTGCATGGATGGACGACGCGACAAGCACTTGCGCGGGGTCCGTTCCGTTACGTTCCGCCCCGGGTTCGGCGTACGCTCTCGCGGGGGAATTTCCCCCGGGCCGCGCGTCTTAGGGTCGGTGGCGCGATGGGTATCGCCGCGCGCCTCCGGGTTCCCGTCCGCCAAGTAGGAGCTGCCGCGCCGTGTGGATCGTCCGACTCGCGTTACGCCGGCCTTACACGTTCGTCGTCCTGGCGATCGTGATCCTGCTCATGGCGCCGATCGTCATCGAGCGCACGCCCACCGACATCTTCCCGTCGATCAACATCCCCGTCGTCTCGACGATCTGGAACTACACGGGCCTGTCCGCGCCCGAGATGACGAACCGGATCGTGTCCGGCTACGAGCGCGCCGTCACGACGACGGTCAACGACATCGAGCACATCGAGTCTCAGAACCTCGCCGGCATCGCCGTCGTGAAGGTGTTCTTCCAGCCGAAGGCCCGCATCGACGCCGCGGTCTCGCAGGTCACGGCCATCGCGCAAACGGTGCTCCGGACGATGCCGCCCGGCACGACGCCGCCGCTCGTGATCCAGTACAGCGCCTCGACCGTGCCCGTACTCCAACTCGCGCTCTCGGGCCAGGGACTCTCGGAACAGCAGCTCTTCGACCTCGGCAACAACTCGGTCCGCACGCAGCTGGCGACCGTCGAAGGCGCCGCGATCCCGTTCCCGTACGGCGGCAAGCAGCGGCAGATCCAGGTCGACATCGACCTCGCCGCGCTCCAGAGCAAGGGGCTCGCGCCGGCGGACGTCGTCAACGCGATCAGCGTCCAGAACCTGATCCTCCCGGCGGGCACCTCCAAGATCGGCACGTTCGAGTACGCGGTCGAGACCAACAGCAGCCCGACGACGATCGAGGGCCTGAACAACCTGCCGGTCAAGGCCGCCAACGGCAACGTCGTCTTCCTCCACGACGTCGCTCAGGTGCGCGACGGCGCGCCGCCCCAGACCAACATCGTCCGCGTCAACGGACAACGCGCGTCTCTGCTGACCATCCTGAAGACCGGCGCGGCCTCGACCCTGACGATCATCAAGGGCGTCCGCGAAACGCTCGCCCAGTCGGCGGGCTCGTTTCCACAGACGCTGAAGATCACGCCGATCGCCGACCAGTCGCTCTTCGTCCGCGCCTCGATCAACGGCGTCCTGAAGGAGGCGACGATCGCGGCGTGCCTGACGGGCCTGATGATCCTGATCTTCCTCGGAAGCTGGCGCAGCACCCTGATCATCGCCGCGTCGATCCCGCTGTCGATCCTGATGTCGCTCTTCATCCTCTCGGCGCTCGGCGAGACGATCAACATCATGACGCTCGGCGGCTTCGCGCTGGCCGTCGGCATCCTCGTCGACGACGCCACCGTCGAAATCGAAAACATCAACCGCAACATCGAGCAGGGCAAGGAGGTCGAGCACGCGATCCTGGACGGCGCGGCCCAGATCGCGGTGCCGGCGTTCGTTTCGACGCTCTCGATCTGCATCGTCTTCGTGCCGATGTTCTTCCTCTCGGGCGTGGCGCGGTATCTCTTCGTGCCGCTCGCCGAGGCCGTCGTCTTCGCGATGCTGTCGTCCTACTTCCTGTCACGCACGCTCGTGCCCACGATGGCCAAGTACCTCCTGCGCGGGCACGAGCACGACGCCGAGAAGCTCAAGCACGGCGAGATCAAGGGCGGCCTCTTCGGCCGCCTCCAACGGGGATTCGAGACGCGGTTCGAGCATTTCCGCGCCGGCTATCGCCGGGCGCTCGAGGGCGCGATCGCGCAGCCCAGGCGCTTCGCGGGCTTTTTCCTCGCGGCCTGCGTGGTCTCGGCCGCCGTGCTGCTCCCCTGGCTCGGCCGCGACTTCTTCCCCGCCGTCGACAGCGGCCAGATCAAGCTCCACCTGCGCGCCCGCACGGGCACGCGCATCGAGGAGACGGCCCGGCTCTGCGACGCGATCGACGGCTCGATCCGCCGGACGATCCCGCCCGACGAGCTCGAGACCGTCATCGACAACGTCGGCGTCCCGTACAGCGGCTTGAACCTCTCCTACAGCAACTCCGCTCCGATCGGGCCGGGCGACGCCGACATCCTGATCTCGATGAAGGAGAAGCACCGGCCGAGCGTCGAGATCACCCGGATCCTGCGCGACCGTCTCTCCCGGGAGTTTCCGGGCGTGACGTTCTACTTCCTCCCGGTCGACATGGTCAGCCAGATCCTGAACTTCGGCCTGCCGGCCCCGATCGACGTCCAGATCGTCGGCAACGACCTTCCCGCCAACCGGGCGCTCGCCGAGAAGCTCATGGACCGCATCCGTCGCGTCCCGGGCGCCGTGGACCTCCGCATCCAGCAGCCTTTCGACGCGCCGAAGATCTTCGTGGCGGTCGACCGCACGCGCGCGCAGGAGATCGGCTACACACAGCGCGACGTCGCGGGCAACCTGCTCGTCGCGCTCTCCGGAAGCTCGCAGACCGCCCCCTCCTACTGGCTCGACCCGAAGAACGGCGTCTCCTACACGGTCGCCGTCCAGTCGCCGCAGTACCGGCTCTCCTCGCTCTCCGATCTCGAGGCGATTCCGATCACGACGACGGGGAACCGGCCGCCGCAGATCCTCGCCAACCTGGCGAGCTTCTCGCGCGGCACGCAGCCGGCCACCGTGTCCCACTTCAACGCCCAGCCCGTGGTGGACGTCTACGGCGGCGTGGACGGGACGGACCTCGGCTCGGTGGCGCGCTCCGTGCAACGGATCATCGACGAGGCGAAGAAGGAGCTGCCGCGCGGCTCGCGGCTGATCGTCCGCGGACAGATCCTGACGATGCGGGAGTCGTTCGCGGGTCTCCTCGGCGGCCTCGTGATCTCGATCGTGCTGGTGTATCTCCTGATCGTGGTGAACTTCCAGTCGTGGCTGGACCCGCTGATCATCGTCTCGGCGCTGCCCGCGGCGATCGCGGGCATCGTCTGGATGCTGTTCCTCGTCCACACGCCGCTGTCCGTCCCCGCGCTGACCGGAGCGATCATGTGCATGGGCGTCGCGACGGCCAACAGCATCCTCGTCGTCAGCTTCGCCAAGGAACAGCTCGCCGAAGGGAAAGACGCCGCCACGGCGGCCATCGAGGCCGGGTTCACGCGCTTCCGGCCGGTCCTGATGACCGCGCTCGCGATGATCATCGGCATGGTGCCGATGTCGCTCGGGCTCGGCGAAGGCGGCGAGCAGAATGCGCCGCTCGGCCGCGCCGTCATCGGCGGCCTCCTCTTCGCCACCGGCGCCACGCTGTTCTTCGTGCCGGCCGTCTTCCGCCTCGCCCACGGACGCCAGAAGGCGGCCGCGCCTTCGGGAAAGGATGCATGAGCTCTCCCGCTTCGAGCCGCCCCCGCGGCCAGATGTTCTTTTCGATCGCGGGCGTCGCCGCCGCGCTGGCGGCCGGCCTCGGCATCGCCAACCGCGTGCACGACCGCTCGAAGCTGCGCGACCGGACGATCGAGGCCGCTGCCCCGATCGTTTCGGTCGTCCAACCGAAGCCCGGCGACCCGCAGCGCGAGCTCGTGTTGCCCGGCAACGTCGAAGCGTTTACGGACGCGCCCATCTACGCGCGGACCAGCGGCTATCTCAAGGCGTGGTTTTCCGACATCGGCGCGACGGTCAAGAAGGGCCAGCTGCTGGCCACGATCGACGCGCCCGAGGTCGACCAGCAGCTCCAGCAGGCCCGCGCCCAGGAGAACACCGCGATGGCCAACGAGCAGCTCGCGACGCTGACGGCCGACCGGGCCTCGAAGCTCGTCGACACCAACGCGATCTCGCGGCAGGAGTACGACAACGCCATCAGCGCGAGGGACGCCCGCCGGGCCGAGCTCGCCTCGGCTCGCGCCAACGTCGGACGCCTCGAGCAGCTCGTCGGCTTTCAGCGCATCGAGGCGCCGTTTGCCGGGACCATCACCGCGCGCGAAACCGACGTCGGTCAGCTCGTCGACGCGGGCTCGAACGGCGCGGGCCACGAGCTCTTCCGGATCGCCTCGACCGACAAGCTCCGCGTCTACATCGGCGTGCCGCAGGCGCGCTCCACGGCCGCGATCCCGGGCGTGGAAGTCGACCTCACGCTCTCCGAGCGGCCGGGCAAGACGTACCGCGGCGTGATTACCCGAACGTCCAACGCGATCGACCCGGTGACGCGGACACTGCGGGTGGAGGTCGACCTCGACAACCCGCGCGGCGAGATCCTGCCGGGCGCCTACGCCCAGGTCCACCTGAAGCCGGCGGATGCCGTTTCCGCGCTGCTGGTTCCGGCGAGCGCGCTGCTCTTTCGCGCCGAAGGGCCGCGCGTCGCCGTCGTCGACGACGCGAGCAAAGTCAACCTCGCGCCGGTGACTCTCGGCCGCGACTTCGGCACGCAGGTCGAAGTGGTCGACGGGCTGAAGGCGACCGACCGCATCATCGACAACCCGCCGGATGCGATTCTCCAGGGACAGCTCGTGCGCGTGGCGGCGCCGGCGGCGCCGCCGGCTCCGAAGACCTAGCGGCGGAGCCGGTTCTCCAGGTCCTCCGCGCGTTTTTGCGCGGCCTTGAGGGCCATCGCCGCGGGCGATTTCTCGCAGTGCGCGAGCTCGCTGTTGGCGTAGTCCACCCACTGCGACATCTCGGCGGCGAACGCCTCGATGTCCGTCTCGTGCAGCAGCTCGACCGAGAGGTACTTGCCGTCCCAGTGCAGATCCTGAGCGCGCACGAGCTGCGTGCCGAACGGCGCCTCGCGCAGGAAGCGGACCCACAGCGGGGGCGGCGGCGGCGACGGCTGCCACACGACGAGAAAGCTCGTCACGAAGTCGTCGGCCTTGTACGGCGCGGTCCGGCCCGCGATCGGGACGACGTGGGGCCGCACGCGCGGATGGCCGGTGCGGACGTTGATCGGGACGACGTCGTCGGTGCACGCGTCGCGCGCGCGCCCGGGGCGAACCGCTTCCACCGATTTCTCAGTCGGCATCGGAGCCTCCGAATTGGAGCGCGAGTCTAGCACCGAGCGCTTCAGGCCTCCGCGCCCATCGTCAGGACGACCCGGAACCGCGCCGCGCCGCTGAGCATGCGGTCGTAGGCCTCGGCGGCGCGCGAGAGCGGGAAGAGCTCGTTCATCGAGCGCACCCCCGTCCGCGCGGCGAACGCCAGCGTGTCCTGCGAGTCGATCGACCGGCCCGAGGGCCAGCCCGCGACCGAGCGCCGCGCCTGGATCAGCGGGTAGGCCTGCACCGACAGGGGCGCCGGCGGGGCTCCGACGACCAGAAGCTTCCCGTCGATGCCGAGACCGCCGAGGACCGCCGTCATGGCGTCGGCGTCGGTGACGGTCGCGAGGATCACGCGCGCGCCGCCGCGCTTCGCGAGCTCTTTGGCCGGATCCTGCGACTTGCTGTCGATGTAGTCGGCGGCGCCGAGCTGCCGCGCCAGCGGCTCCTTGTCCCGGCCGCGCGCGATCGCGATCGTCTCGAACCCGAGCTTCGCGGCGAACTGGACGCCGAGGTGGCCGAGCCCGCCGATGCCGAGCACGGCGACACGCGACCCGGGCATCGCCCCCGCGTTGCGCAGCGCGTTGAACGTGGTCACGCCGGCGTCGAGGAGCGGCGCCGCTTCGGACGGCGAGAGCGCGTCGGGGATGCGCGCCAGGACGGCCGCCTGGGCGACGACGTACTCCGCGTAGCCCCCGTCGAAGGAGATCCCCGTGATCTTCGGCGACACGAGACAGGTCTGGAAGTCGCCGCGCCGGCACGAGTCGCATTCGCCGCAGTGGCCGCCGTGCCAGCCGATGCCGACGCGGTCGCCCTTCTTCCACGCCGCCACACCGGCGCCGACCGCGTCCACGACGCCGGCGATCTCGTGGCCCGGCACGCGCGGGTACTCGATCCCCGGAAAGAGCCCTTCCTTGGTCAGAACGTCGCTGTGGCAGACGCCGCACGCCTCGATGCGCACTCGCGCGAAGCCCGGCCCGGGTTCCGGAATCTCCCGCTCCACCATCTCCAGCGGACCCCCGGCCCGCGTCACCGGCACCGCACGCATCTTCGCCATGACTCCTCCCACGAGAAACATAGACGACCGGAGCGCGGAGGGATTCAGCGCGGCGTCGACTTCGAGCGAACGCCGCGCGTGGCATGGAACGTGCCTTTTCCAGGGGGTGTCCGAGCTCGACGCGGCCTTGCCTCCGGCGAAGGAGGCGGCAAGCGACGCGCCACGCCTAGAGGGCGGCGGGACGCGGCGATTCCGCCGCGCGGTGCGCGCGCCAGTGCCGGTACGCGACCGTCAGCGTCGCCAGGACCGGCACCGCGAAGAGCACGCCCGCCGCGCCGCCGATCTCAGCGCCGCACAGGATCGCCAGGATGACCGCCATCGGATGGAGCGGCAGCTCGCGTCCGACCAGCCGCGGATAGATCACGTAGTCCTCGACGACGCGGACGACCAGGAGAAACGCCGCGACGAGAATCGCCGACGACGGCGACTGCAGCGCCGTCAGCGCGACGACGACGACCGCGATCACGAACGGCCCGACCAGAGGCAGGAGCTCGAAGAGACCCGCTGCCGCGCCGAGGAGCATCGGGTAGGGAACGCGGAGCAGCACGAATCCCCCCGCGCAGAGGACCGCCACGACCACGCCTCCGGCCACGAGGGCGCGGACGTAGGCCGCGAGGCTCCGGCTCACCTCCTCGAAGAAGAGATCGCCGCGCCACCGCCAGCGCTTCTCGAGGAAGAGGGCCAGCGTGCGCCGCCGAAACAGGTCGGCGTCCTTGATCAGGAAGAAGGCGAAGATCGGCACGAGGACGAGCCACGGCACGCTCATCAACCAGCTGCCGATCCTGGGAAGAAGGACGTCGCGGACGCCGGCGAGCGCTCCCGCGGTCGCCTGGTCCACGAGACCCTCGATCGCCGCGCGGACGTCCCGCGAGAAGACGCGCGTCTGGCCGGCCTTCCACGTTTTCCACTCGGCCTGAAGGCGAGAAACATACGCGGGCGCCTGCGATCGCAGCTCGCTCAGCTGGGTGCTCACCACGGGCCACACGAAATAGGCCGCCGCCGCGGCGAGGCCGAACAGGACGACGTACGCCAGGAGAATGGCGACCGGCAGCTTCAAGCCCCAGCCCTTCAGCCGCGGAATCGGCCGGCAGAAGAAGTGGACCATCGGGGCGACCATGTACGCGAACAGCACGGAGAGCGCGAGCAGCAGAAGAACGCCCTCGACGCGAAACAGCGTCCACAGCGCCGCACCGACCGCAACGGCGGTCAGAACCACCTGCAGCGTCAGGCGCACCGGCCCGGCGTTCGTCGCGGCCGTCCCGGACTCGGCCTCCAGCCGCCGACTCTTCGGGGTCGCGCCGCCTCGTTCGCGATCACTTCGCGCTGCTGACATCTTCAATGAGACAGTGCATCCCTCGTGCCACGCCGGCGAGCGTGAGGGGACCACCGCCCCCGAAGGGGCGGGTCCGGTTGGGGCAGGATCGCGTGGGTGTGAAGGTTCGAGTCTTCCACAGAACCTTGCCCCTCTCTCGAGCAAGCGGCGTGCCACGTGAGCTCCTGCCGCGGCGACTCTCTCGAAGGCGGGCGCGCTGGCAAGGTCCTTGCTCTCTCGAGCATCGGCACCGCCGATCCCGCTTCCTGGTGCCGCCGGACGTTGAAGACCAGGCCGGCGGCGCCATTTTTTTTGAGAACGCGCGGTCTCGGTCCGCGACACGTCCTCAAAACAAACGGCCCTCCGACTTCCGGAGGGCCGCCTCGAGGCAGTGGGCGGTCGAACGACCGACGACTATGCCGCGATCTTTCGCGCGCCCGCCACGCCGAGGATCAGAAAGACCAGGAAGAGCGCCGCAAAAATCAGCGCGAGCACCTTGGCAATCGCGAAGGACGCGCCCGCGACGCCGGTAAACCCCAGGAGCGCCGCCACGAGACCGATCAGAAGAAATGTCAGTGCCCATCTCAGCATGAAGCACCTCCCTTCCTCACGAGTAGCAAGACCGATGCCGCGGGTGGCACCGCGCTTGCTCCAGCGGACATCGCGGGCGCGCGAGCGCCCGCCCAAGGAGGACTTCATGACGGCATCCCGGTCCCTTCGGTTCTCGTTCGCGGCCCTGCTCGCCGCCTCGCTCGCGGCGCTGGCCGCGTGCAAAGGCACGGATACGACGACGGCTCCCGGCTCGCTGGCCAACGTCACCTTGAACGCCCCGGGCTCCGCGAGCTCCGGAAACCCCTTCGTCGTCGACGTCGCCGCCACCGCGGTTGGCGTCAGCAACGTGCAGAACGGAATGGTCATGGTCACGCTGCCGGCGCCGCTGGCCGTCACCGCGGTCGACGCCTCCAGCGGCACGAGCGCGACGTTTTCGAACGGCGCGGGCGCGACCGTCACGTGGACTCTCGGCGTGCTCGACTCGAACAGCCAGTCGACGCTCCACGTCACGACGGAGGGAACGCTGCCCGCAGGCTCCTCGGCGGAGACGCTGACGCTGCAGGCTTCCCTGACGGCGACCGGCATCACGGCGGGCAGCGCGGTCGCGAGCGCGAACGTTCAGCTCACGCCGTAACGCGAGGCCCCGCGGCTAGAGACCAACCGGGGCCAGCCGATCGGCGATCCCCGGCGCGCGCCGCCGCACGTAGCCGCGGCTGCCCCGCTGGAAGCCGGCCTCGAGAAGATGCGGCGCGAGCGCCGAGCTCGCGGGATCGGCCCCGTCGACCCGCGCGACGAGAACGGCGCGCCGCTTCCCCGAGTCGACCAGCGCCGCGAGCGCCCGCGCCAGATCGCGCGCCGCGTTCTGCCGGTCGGGCTCCCCTTCGGGGAGAAGCGCCGCGAGGTTCGTGTCGCCGCGCCCGAGCCAGCCGAGGAGCGCGCCGTTGCGCAGGATCACGTGGGCGCCGGCGGCGCGCTGCGGCCGGGTCGGCCCGGCAGGCCAGGGCAGGGCGGCGCCGTAGGGATTGGCCGGATCGGTCGCGGCGAGGAACAGGGTCTGCGCGGTTTCGGGCTCCGCGCGCATCGCGCGGACGCGATCGGCGGCGGCAGGCAGCGCGAACTGGGCCGCGCCGAGACCCGCGACGAAATAGCCGCGGCGGATCTTTCCCGCCTCCTCCATCGCCTTGAGCACGGGATAGAGGGACCCGAAACCGCCGGCAATCCCCTCGGCGTTGACCGCCTCGCGCGTGACGACGCCGTACCGGGAGAGGAGCACGTCGGCGAGCTCGGTCCGGCGGCGCGTCTCGCTCGGCCGGGTGGGCGCGAGCTCGTGGCGCACGAGCGTCCAGCGGCCCTCGCTGCCCGGCGGCCCTCCGGCGCGCCGCGAGAACGCGAAACGAGACATCGCCCCCTCGCGCCTCGGTGCGGCGGGACGCAAGCGCGAGCGCAGCGGCGCGAGCGTGTCGTTGGTGACTTCGCCGCGCCAGACGAGCTCCCACAGCGCTTCGAGCAGGTCTCCCGGAAATCCGCCCGTCTCGAGCTTGAGATCGGCGAAAAAGAGCGCGCCGCGGCGCGCGAGAAGCTCGCGAATCGATTCCGCGAGAGGACCGCGCGCGTGGGCGGCCGGGGCGTGTGGAGGGGCCGGGCGGCCCGCCAGCGACAGCACGATCCGGCCGTCGCCGCTCCCGAGCGGCTCGGCGCCCCGCCACGTCACCTCGCCCGCCGCGCACAGCGCGTCGAGGTCGCCCGCCCGATAGCCGGCCACGCGCGCCGGCAGGATCTCGGTCTCGAGGGTCGAGGCGACGAGGGGCGCGCCATCGAGACGCTCGACCGCCGCGAGCAGCCCCGCCGCTCCCGACGCCGGCTCCGCCACACCCTGCCACTCGAGCAGAAACCGTCCGAAGACGGCACCGTCGACCGGCTCGACCTCGCGCCGCAGCTTCGCGAGCGAGCGCCGTTTGATCGCGCGGAGCACCCCCGCGTCGCACCACTCGTGGAAGCGGCCGCCCGGCAGGAAGTCGCCCTCCACCACGCGGCCGGCCGTCGAGAGGCGCTCGAGGCCGCGCCGCACTTCGGCAAGCGGCAACCCGAATCGCGCCGCGGCCTCCTCCGCGCGAAACGGTCCGCGCGTGCGGGCGTACCGCGCGAGCACGTCGCCGAGCGGATCGGCGACCGGCTCGAGGAAGGACTCGGGCAGATCCGGCGGCGGGACGACGCCGAGCGCGTCCCGCAGACGCCCCGCGTCCTCGGCCGCGGCGACACGCGGCTCGCCCCCGATCGCGAGCTCGACCACGCGCCGCTCGCCGCGAAGGCGCCCGAGCCACGCCGCGACGGCACCGGGGTCCTCGGCGCGCGCGCGGATCTCGGTCTCGGTCAGGTCGCCGAGCGAGAGCAGCAGATCGTGCAGGCCGTCCGCATGGCGCACGCGCCGGCCCTCGAGCCGCTGGAGTGACCGGCCGAGCGCGGTGATGGCCTCCGGGTCGAGCAGCTCGCGGAGCTCTTCTTCGCCGAGCAGCTCGCGGAGCTGCGCCTGGTCGACCGACAGCGCCTGCGCGCGGCGCTCCGCGAGCGGCGCGTCGCCGTCGTAGATGAAGTTGGCGACGTAGGAGAAGAGCAGCGACGCCGCGAACGGCGACGGCGTCGCCGTGTCGACGGTCAGGACGCGGATGCGCCGATTCGCCACGCGGCGGAGCACGTCCACCGTGCCCGGCAGGTCGAAGACGTCGCGCAGGCACTCGCGGTACGTCTCGAGGAGGATCGGGAAGGAGCCATAGCGCGCGGCGACGGCGAGCAGGTCGGCCGCGCGCTTGCGCTGCGCCCAGAGCGGGCTGCGGCGCCCCGGGTGCCGGCGCGGCAGGAGCAGCGCGCGGGCCGCGTTCTCGCGGAAGCGCGCGGCGAAGAGCGAGGAATCGCCCAGGCGCCGCACGACGAGGTCCTCGACGTCCTCCGGCGGCGGCAGGAATCGCGGCGTCTCCGGCGGCTCGGCGGACTCGGGCAGCCGGAAGACCATCCCGTCGTCGGACCAGAGCGCCTCGACGTCGGTCGCGGTCTCCTCGCGCAGGCGCGCGAGCACCGCGGTCGCCCAGGGCGCATGGACGCGCGCGCCGTAGGGCGACAGGACGCACACGCGCCAGTCCCCGATCTCGTCGACGATTCGCTCGACGACGATCGTGCGGTCGGTCGGCACCTCGCCGGTCGCCCGGCGCTGATCCGCGAGATACGCGACGAGGTTCTCGGCCGCCCGCGGGTCGAGGCCGTGGGCGTCGCGCAGGCGCTGCGCCGCGGCGGCGGCGGGCTCCCCCGCGAGCGTCCGGGCGAGCTCGCCGATGGCCCGGCCGAACTCGGTCGGGCGCCCCGGCTGGTCGCCGTGCCAGAACGGCATCTTCCCGGGCAGCCCCGGTGCGGGCGACACCAGGACGCGGTCGTGCGTGATCTCCTCGATCCTCCACGAGGACGCGCCGAGGACGAAGACGTCGCCGGGGGTGGACTCGAACACCATCTCCTCGTCGAGCTCCCCGACGCGCCGGCTGCCGCGCGCGTCGCCGCCGGCGAGGAACACGCCGTAGAGTCCGCGGTCGGGGATCGTCCCGCCGTTGACGATGGCGACCCGGCCGGCGCCTTCGCGCGCCCGGATTCGGCCCGCGCGGCGGTCCCACGTGATCCGGGGCCGCAGCTCCGCGAATTCGTCCGAGGGGTAGCGGCCGGAGAGCATGTCGAGCACGCCGTCGAACGAGGAACGCGGCAGGTCGGCGAAGGGCGCCGCGCGCCGAACGAGCCGGAAGAGATCGTCCACGTCGCGGTCCGCCTCGGCCGCCATCGCCACGATCTGCTGCGCCAGCACGTCGAGCGGGTTGCGCGGATACGCCGTTTCTTCGACGAGACCCTCCTGCATGCGGGCGGTCGCCGCGGCCGCGGCGAGCAGGTCGCCGCGGTACTTCGGAAACACGACGCCGCGCGACGTCTCGCCGACCGAGTGGCCCGCGCGCCCGATCCGCTGGAGCCCCGAGGCGATCGACGGCGGCGCCTCGATCTGGATCACGAGGTCGACGGCGCCCATGTCGATGCCGAGCTCGAGGGACGACGTCGCCACGATCGCGGGAAGCGAGCCGCTCTTGAGGCGCTCCTCGATCTCGCGGCGCTTCTCCCGGGCCACCGAGCCATGGTGGGCGAGCGCAATCTCCTCGCCCGCCGTCTCGTTGATCGCGGCCGCGAGGCGCTCGGCGAGGCGGCGGCTGTTGGCGAAGATCATGGTGGACCGATGCGCGCGTACGAGCTCGACCAGGCGCGGGTAGATCGACGGCCAGATCGACTCGGACCGTGGCGACACGCCGCCGTCATCGGCGGCGGCTTTGTCGGCGCCGAGCCGGGCCATGTCCTCGACCGGGACCTCGACGCGGAGCTCGAGGTTCTTGCGCGCGTGCGTGTCGACGACCTCGACCGGGCGCGGCGTCCACGCCCCGCGGACGCTCTTGACGGTCCCCCCTCCGAGGAGGCGCGCGATCTCCTCGAGCGGACGCTGCGTGGCGGAGAGACCGATCCGCTGAAGGGGCCGGCGGCCGCCCCGGATCTCCTCGAGCCGCTCGAGCGACAGGAAGAGGTGCGTGCCGCGCTTGGAGGCGGCCACCGCGTGGATCTCGTCGACGATCACCGTCTCGACCGGCGCGAGCACCGCGCGCGCCCGCGCCGTCAGCATCAGGTAGAGAGACTCCGGCGTGGTGATCAGGATGTCCGGCGGCGCGCGCAGGAGCCGCGCCCGTTCCGCCGATGGCGTGTCTCCGGTTCGGATCGCGATGGCCGGAACACGGTGCGCGACGCCGGCCCGAGCGGCGGCGTCGGAGATCCCCGCCACCGGCGCGCGCAGATTGCGCTCGACGTCGACGGCCAGCGCCTTGAGCGGGGAGATGTAGACGACCCGGCACCGGTCCGGCTTGGCCGGCTCCGGCGAAAACATCAGCCGGTCGATCGCGGCGAGGAACGCGGCGAGCGTCTTGCCCGAGCCGGTCGGCGCGAGCAGCAGCGTCGAGCGGCCCGAAAGGATGGCCGGCCAGCCCTTTTCCTGGGCGAGCGTCGGCTCCGGGAACGAGCTTCGAAACCAGTCCGCCACGACCGGGTGAAATCCGGCCAGAGGATCCGAGCGCACCGGCCCATCCTATGCGCCACCCGGTATCCGGCAGGCCGGTTCGGCGAGCGGGCGGCTACGAGCCGATCGACTCCTCGTCGGAAGCGCCGTCGGACGGCGCGTGCGAGTCCCGTCCGGTCACCGGATCGCTCGGCGCGTGCGGCGCCACGCCCTCGCTCGGATACTCCGGCGCGGGCCGATCGTGTCCGCGACGCGGCTCCGACGGCGAGCCGGGTTCGGTCTGTTTCTCTCCGGACGGCGTCGGTTCGTCCATTCCCGGACGCGCCGGCATTTCTTCGGTGACATCCTCGGGATTGACCATCGGAATCTCCTTTGCGTTCGGCACAAATCGGGCAACATCGCCCGCCGGCCGGAGGTGCAGGAACCGTGCCGCCGCCGCGCGCGCCCGGGCACGATCGCGCCACCGGCACCCTCCTTGCAACCACGAAGCGAGACGTCCTGGCAACGGGGCCGAGACGTCTCTCGGGAGGAAATCCATGACATGCACGAGCCGGACCGCCGCGGCATTGGCGATCCTCGCCTTCGCCGCGACGGTCGCCCTCGCTCAGAACGCCGATCGCAATTCCGCGGGGCCGACGAAAAACGACTATCGCCTCAAGGTCATCGAGCCCGCGGAAGGCTCGACCATCACCGGACCGACGGTCCGCGTCGTCGTCAACACCGCGATCCGCGAGCAGATCGACGGCGAACGCAAGGACGTCAACTCCATGCCACGGCCGAGCGTCGACGTGTTTCTCGACGGAACGCTCCAGGGCACGATGAAGGACACGCAGAACGTCATCACGATCGAGAACGTCTCGAACGGGCCGCACAAGCTCGCGCTCCTCGCCAAGAATCGAGCCAACGAGATCATCGACCGCAAGGAGATCAGGTTCTCGAGCAGCGGCACGGAAGTGCTCGGAGCGAGCTCCTCGGGGACGACGCCGGCCGACGACGTCGCGCCTCTCAGCACGGGCACGGACGGCGGCTCCAGCGCCGCGCACGCGTCGGCCGCGACGATGGACGACAGCTCCCTCGCCGGCCCGACGTCGAGGTCGCCGGCTCCGAGCTCGTCCTACGTGCCGCCGCCGCCACCGCCGCCCCAGCCCGTGACGACGGTCGCCTCGGCCGAGTCTCCCCGCAGGCCGTCGCGTCTTCCCGACACGGCGTCCAACCAGGGCGCGCTCCTGCTCGCGGGCGCCGCGTTTCTCGGCTCCGCGCTGGTGATCCACCGCCGCCGCGCCTGACGCGTCACGACGAAGAAAGGCCGGCGCATGGCACGCGGGTTGCGACGTCTTCGGGGCGGCGGACCGGGGCGGGACCGGGACGCGCCCGTGCTCGAGTTTTTGCCGTTTCCGCGAGCCAATCGCCTCCGAAGGAGAACGGCGTCAGGAGGCGACGGCGCGACGCTTTCCCGCCCCGCCGCTTTTTCGCGCTCCCGCCCGCGGCTGACACCGCGGGCACGCGAACATGCGCCGCGCCGACAGCGGGAACTCCGAGATCGGCGTCGCGCATCGGCGGCAGATCTCCTGCTGGTAGACGTAGAAGCCCTCCGCCGCGCTGCGGCCGGAGAGCGGGTGCGGCTCGGGCTCGCGCGGCTCGATGGTGCGCGTTTCCGCCTGGACGACGCCGCGGCGCATGAGGCGGCGCGTCGCGCGCCACAGCGTGTCCCACTCTTCTCCCGAGACCCCGCCCGCCCGCCGCAGCGGGTGGATGCCGGCGAGGAAGAGCGCCTCGGCGCGGTAGATGTTGCCCACCCCGGCGAGAACGCGCTGGTCGAGGAGCGCGTCGCCGACCGCGCGCCGGGGTCTCGCGGCGAGCGCCGCGAAGGCGCGGTCCGGGTCGAAGTCCGGTCGCAGCGGATCGGGTCCGAGTCGCGCCAGCAGCGCCCGCCGGGCGAAGTCGGGAACGAGCTCGCAGGTCGGCGGGCCGATCAAGTCGGTCACGGCGTCCCGCGTCGAGAGCCGCATCCGCACCGTGGGCCTGGGCTCGGGCCCGGGCGCCCGGTGCCGGTAGAACCAGCCGGCCATTCCGAGGTGCACGTGGACGACGAGACCGCCGCTCCAGGCGTGGAAGAGGTGCTTGCCGTAGGCTTCCGCCCGCAGGAACCGCCGCCCGTCCAATTTCTTCGCCTCCCGGGCGAACCGGCCCTGCGGCGACGCGACGCGCACGCGCCGGCCGGCGAAGTCCCGGTTGTGGGCGCGGGCGAGGCGGTGGATCGTGTTGCCTTCGGGCATGGGCCAATTTCCTGGAGCGAGCGAGACTCTACCTCTTCATTCCGGAAGGGACGCTCCCATCGGCCCGGATCCCGATAGGATCCTCCGGGAGGTGCCCCATGCGCCGAAAAGCGTTCTCCGCCGCGGGAATGCTCTTCTTCGCGGCCCCGGTCCTGTTCGCCCAGCTCGACGTGTCGAAAGTCTTCGGTGGCGGCGGCAAGGACCTGTCGAACCAGGACATCGTTTCCGGACTCAAGGAAGCGCTGACGGTCGGGACGACCAACACCGTCGACCTGACCGGAAAGGTCGACGGCTACTTCGGCAACGCCGCCATCAAGATCCTGCTGCCAAAGCAGCTCGACCACGTCGAGCAGGGCCTGCGCCTGCTCGGCCAGGGCGACAAGGTGGACGAGTTCGTCCTCAGCATGAACCGCGCGGCCGAGAAGGCCGCTCCGGGCGCGAGGGACATCTTCTGGGGCGCCATCAAGAGCATGACCTTCGACGACGCCCGCAAGATCCTCTCGGGCGGCGACACCGCCGCGACGGACTACTTCCGCGCCAGGACGAGCGACGCGCTCACCGCGTCGTTCCGGCCGGTGGTCGTCGACTCGATGAAGGACGTCGGCGTCGTCCAGCAGTTCAAGCAGCTCCAGAGCGCTTACCAGTCGGTGCCGCTCGCCTCGGCGTTGCCCTCGGTCGACATCGAGTCCTACGTCGTGGCGAAAGCGCTCGACGGCCTGTTCTACGTGCTCGGCCAGGAGGAGAAGCAGATCCGCACGAACCCGGCGGCGCAGGTCACGAGCCTGCTGAAGAAGGTGTTCGGCAAGTAACCGCGGCGATCCCTGGCCCACTCCCCCGCGCGCGAGGAGTGGGCCGGGAGCCCGACGTCTAGTTCGGATTCGGCACGAGCGGCGCGGCCAGCCACATGAACGTGGTCCCGGTCTGGACTTCGAAAGAGAACTGCCCGTCTTGAATGTCGAAGATCCGGATCGGGATCTGCGAGTCGCTCGCGCGGGTCATGTAGGTGCCGACGATGACCATCCCCTCCTCGATCTCGGGGTTCGTGACGGTCCCCGCGCAGATCGCCCAGTTGGGCGACTGACCTGCCGGGGCGCAGGAACCGACTCCCGTCAGGATCGTGCGGCGGTGCTCCGCCCGCAGGATCGCGACGGCGGCCTGCTCGCGCGTCAGCGGCGCGTCGGGACAGTAGTTGCCCCCGCCGCAGCCGACGAGAATGCGCTCGTTGTAAAGCTCCTCGATCCAGTCGGCGTACTGCCCGGGGCACGGAACGTCGTTGAAGACGCCTCCCGTGCAGGGCGGGGGAAAGTAGTTGGCGCCGGGATCGGCCGCGTAGGCCACCGAGGCTCCGAGGACCAGAAGCAAACCTGCCAGACACTTCTTCATCGGCTCCCTCCTTCGTTGGGATGCGGGGACTCGCCGTGAGGCGAGCCGTAATACTGTCCTTTGGACCAGTATATCAAA
Source organism: Thermoanaerobaculia bacterium (assembly GCA_035500755.1). Taxonomy (GTDB): domain Bacteria; phylum Acidobacteriota; class Thermoanaerobaculia; order UBA5066; family Gp7-AA6; genus DAHUXD01. The sequence continues at coordinate 20,774 of DATJXB010000220.1, forward strand.
GGGCTGGTCTAAGGGACAGGTCCGGCTTCCGGAGGGTCTCGCGGCCCGGGAACGCTCGCCCGATACGATGGGCGCGTCTCGAGAAGACAAACGCCGATGTTGCACGTCACGCCTGCGATCACGATCCCCGAAGAACACCTCGAGGAGCGCTTCGTCCGCGCCTCCGGTCCGGGCGGCCAGAACGTCAACAAGGTTTCGACGGCGGTCGAGCTGCGCTTCGACGTCGCCGCCTCGGCGCTCCCCGACGACGTCAAGGCGCGCCTGGCCGCGCTCGCGGGACGCCGCCTCGGGTCGGACGGCGTCCTCCTGATCGACAGCCGCGCGCACCGAACGCAGGCCCAGAACCGGGCCGACGCGCGGGAGCGCCTCGCCGATCTCGTGCGCCGGGCCGCCCGGCGCCCCACGCCGCGGCGAAAGACGAAGCCGACGGCCT
>DATJXB010000221.1:0-2740 GCA_035500755.1 Thermoanaerobaculia bacterium
GTAGACGTTGTTGTCGACCGCGTAGGCCTCGATCGCGGTCGCCAGAGCGCGCATGTCGCTCATCGTCCGCTTCTGCTTGCCCCGCTGAACCGCGTTCAACAGGTTCGGAATGGCGATGGCCGCCAGGATGCCGATGATCGCAATGACGATCAGCAGCTCGATCAGGGTAAAACCGGATTCCCGCTTTCTCATCGAATGTCCTTCCTTTCCAGCGAGGCTTGATTGCCTTTAGACCTCCGTGAGGTGCAAGGACGCGGCCAACCCGTTCGAGAATAAGCAGCTTGTTTTTAAATAGTTAGAAACGAAAAGCTCCGGGAGTATCCGAATCGTTGTCACTTGCCGTTGTGACCGCTGACACTCCTTGTCAACGGGGGGGGACGCAGGGCGAACTCTTCGACCACGTCGCCGTAGAGAGCGACGCCTCTCAGGTAGTCGCGCAGGAACACGCGCTCGTCGTTGCCGTGGCGGCGCGCCGCGTCGGTGATGTTCATCGGAATCACCTCGAAACCGTACGTCGGGATTCCGTGCGCCCGGAGCAGGATCGACGTCGTGTACCCGCCGAACGTGGGGACCGGGCCGAAAGGCACGCCGGGATACCTCGCCTCGACGACGTTTTTGAGCATGTCGGTGAAGGGGGTCGGATAGGGGCTGGCCACGGTGACCTCGCTGACCGAGTACGCCAGTGTCGACAGCCCCTCCTTCTTCGCGTCTTCGACGATCGGGCGCACGAACGGGGTCGGGTCGACTCCCGGCGGCACCGAGATGACCACGAACCGGCGCGAGTGGTCGGGCCGCGCGGGATGATGGTAGATCCCCGACCAGTTGATGCGCGCCTCGAGAAAACAGGCGTAGCGGTCCGGGAGGATCGAGAGCTCGGCCGGATCTCGGCGCACGCGATCCAGGTGGCGCAGCGGGTCCGTCAGAGGCGAGGGCAGGTGATTGGCGAGCATTTCGAAGCCCATCACGACGTGCGGGTGCGGCTCGACCGCGACCGACGTCACCTTGTTCCAGCGGGCGCCGAGCGCTTCGAGCGGCGCGTCGGTCGGGGCCTCGAACTCGACCAGGGCGTATCCGGCTTGCAGCGTCTCGAGCCCCCAGAAACGCACGTCGCGCAGGATGACCTCGGTCGTGCCCCCCTCGTTCAGCGCCTGGCCGAGCCCGGCAAAGAACTCGGGCCGGTGCTCGAGGAGCCAGCGCGCTCCCCACTTCTGCCCCGACTCCTCGTCGGCTTCGGCCAGAAAGAGGATGTCGTGCTCCGGAACGATGCCCCGCCGGTGGAGCGCGCGCATCGCGAGCGCCTGCGCGAGACCCAGCGCCTTCATGTCGTACGAGCCGCGGCCGTAGAGATACCCGAGCTTGATCGTGCCGTCGAAGGGCTTGGCGTCCTGCCAGAACTGCGCGAACGCGTCGACGACGTCGATGTGATTGAGAAGGAGCAGCGCGTTGCCGCGCTTTCGCCCCGGCAGGCGCGCGAGGACGTTGCACCGGCCCTCCGCGGGGCACACCATTTCGACCTCGATGCCCTCGCACTCGAAGAACTCCTTCAGGAACTCGGCGCCGGCCTTCTCGCCATGCGCGAGCGTCGTGTCGATCCGCACGTAGTCGCGCAGCAGCCGGACCGGCTCTTCGCGCAGCCACGCCTCCGGCGAACGCCCGACGTCCTCCGAAATCCGCGTCCTCGCCGCGGGCGCTTCCCTCCGACACGCCGCGGCCGCGGCCAGCGCGGCGGAGAAGAGGACGAAGGCGAGCTTCTTCATCGGATGCCGACGCGCCTCCGAGCGACGAAGGCTCCGGCGATCGCGATCCCGAAGAGGGCCGTTCCCCAGATCGAGATCCCGAGGCCCGGCAGCCGCTCCACCCAGACGAGGCGATGTTTTCCGGCGGGTATCGGTATCGCGCTGAAAGCGAGCTGCGCCGGCGCCGTCTCGACGGCGTTCCCGTCGAGACGCACCGTCCGGTACGGCCAGTCCGCGCGAAGGACGAACAGCCACGTCGGATCGGGCGCCTCCACGTCGACGACGAGCTTCTCCGCGGTCCTCTCGGTCACGCGGACCGCGCCGGGCCGCGCCTGGCCGTCCCGGCTCCGGCCGGACTCGACGACGACCTCGCCGTCTCCGAGCCGCGGCAGGGAGCCCAAGGCGGGAAGCGAGCCGGCCACTTCCTTCCAGCGCTCGAGCAGCCGGACGTCCGGATACGGATGCTGGTGCTCGTCCCAGATCTGCAGATTGTCGCCGCCGACCGGGTGATATCCGGGCGCGGCCGTTTGGTCCCGAAAGCGAATGCCCCATCTTAGCGCCACCGCCCCGAAGAAGGCCTCCGCGTCGAGAAAACCCGAGGCCATGCCCGAGACTTTCCGGAGACTCTCGACGCGTGAGAGATCGCCCGCGTCGAAATCCTCGTTGAACACCGTGCCTCTTCCCCACAGCACCGGCGTGTGCTGATACCAGGAGCGCCGGGCGAACTCCGACCCGGAAAGAGCTCCGGAGTTCTGCTCGTACTCGAGCCGCGAGGTCCCGCGAAACAGGGATTCCCCGAGCGTGCGGTACTCGCCCGCCGGGTCGTGCCGCGTGACGTAGCGCGCGAAGGCCGTCGGCGCGAGGACCTCTTCCTCGAGAGAGGTGCGGGCGATCCGCCGGTTGGCGGCGATCGGAACGAGCGTCAGGAGACACGCCGCGACCGCCCCGCGGATCCGCCGCTCGCCGCCGCCGAAGAGGTCGAGCGCGACGAGCGTGGCCATCCA
>DATJXB010000222.1:0-16685 GCA_035500755.1 Thermoanaerobaculia bacterium
GAAGGCCTCGCCCGGGCGAAACGGCGCGACGCGGGCGCGGGGCGCTTCGAGGCGGCCGAGCTCGCGTTTCACGAGCGCGTGCGCGCCGCGTTTCTCGCGCTCGGCCGGCGCGAGCCCGGGCGCGTCGCGGTCGTGCCGGTCGCGGGCGACGCCTCGGCCGTCTTCGAGCGCACGTGGGGGATCCTCGCGGACCGCTTCGGGCTCTCATGAGCGCCCCGGCCGAGACTCTCCTGGAGCGGCTGGCCTCGCAGCCCGACCGGTTCCCGGGCGCGCTCCTGCTGACCGGTCCTTCGGCGGCGCGCCTCGAGCGCGAGTCGCGCCGGCTCGCCGCGAAGCTCCTGTGCCCCGGCGACGACCCCGAGGGCACGTGCCGCAGCTGCCGCCGCGTCGAGGCCGGCATCCATCCCGACCTGCTGACGCTCGAGCCCGAAGGCTCGCAGATTCTCCAGATCCGGGTCGACCGGGTCCGCGAGGCGCTCGTGTTCGCCGCCGGCCGCCCCTACGAGAGCGCCCGCCGCGTGGCGCGCGTCGTGCGCGCGGAGCTGCTCGGCATGGAAGCGGGCAACGCCCTCCTGAAGACGCTCGAGGAACCCGGCGAGCGCTTCCGCTGGATCCTGACCTCCACGCGCCCCGAGGCGCTCCTGACGACGATCCGCTCGCGCACCACGGCCGCCGCCCTCCCGGCGCCGGGGACGGCCGAGCGCGAGCGCGCGTGGCGGGAGCGCGGCTTCTCGGAGGAGGACGCGCGCGACCTCCTCCTCTTCGCCGAGGAGGACGACGAGGACCCCGGCTCGGCGCTCGCCGACGGACGCGCCCGGCGCGCCGTGGTCGTCGGCGCCCTCGAGGAGGGGCTTGCGGGCGGCAATCTCCCGGCGCTCGTCCTGTGCGCGGAGGCGCTCGGCAACGCCGAGCCCGGCCAGGCGCGGGTCCTGTCGGAGCTCCTCGCCGACGCCGCCCTGGCCGCCTCGGGGCCGCCGGCCGAGTCCCTGCGCCACCGGGCCGTGGCAGGTCGCCTCGCGACACTCGCCCGCAAGATCCCCGCCGCGGCCCTTCGCGACGCCGCCGTGGCCGCCGCCGACGCGCCTCCCGACAAGCGGCGCGGAAACCGAAGGCTCCACTTCGAGAAGGTCCTGCTGGCGCTCTACGGCAGCGCGGCGCGGGCCGGTGGGGGAACCTGAAGCTCGAAGGAACCGAGGGGGGTTGTCGGACCGACGGGCTTCGGAAGGATCGGGAAGAGTGCGGACCTGGGAGCTATCGAGATTGACGGAAGGTGTGGCAAACTAGAAAGACAGACGCCATCGGTCCTTCGCGCCCCCCAATCGATTCCTTCGAGTGCGTTCAGTATATGGCGAAAACGCCGGGGTCAACCTCGGGATTGGAGCACCGTCCCGAAAGAGAACGGGAGGGGCTCTCACCCCTCCCGTGCATGACCGTCGGACAGTCCGTCAGGGCCTGAGCGAGATTTCCACAGATTCGCTCTTGCCCGGTCCCACCACGACCGTCTGCTCCTGCGTCTTCATTCCCGGCCGCGAGACCGTGATGGTGTGCTGACCCGGAGGCACCTGGAGGCCGCGCGACAGCGTCGAGAGCTCCTCGCCGGTGCCCACGAAGTGGTCGTTCAAGTACACCGCGGCGTCGGCGGGCTCGACGCGGAAGACGATCCGAGAGCGTCCCTTCGGCGGCGCGTCGGCCGCGGGCGGCGGCGGCGCCTGACCCGGAGGCGCCGGCGTGTAGCCCTGTCCGGCGTCGCCCTCCGGAGCCGGCTGGGGCGAATGCGGCTGGTTCTCGCCCTGAGGCGCGCCGCCCCGCCAGTTCTGATCCTGCAGCGTGATCGCGTCGCCCTGAACGCCGCCGTTCTGCAGGTCGACCGGATGCACCGGCGTGTTCTTTTCCTTCGACCAGAAGCGCTGCACGCCGCCTTCCGGCTCCGGGTTGTCGTAGGAGCCGTACTGCTTGGAGCCCGGGATCTTCTTGAGCTTGTCGCTGATCTTGATCTGCGCTCCGCCGCGCGCCTTCAGGTCGACCGTCTTCGTCTCGAACCCGTCGAGCCGGAACTCGAGCTGGTAGTCGCCCTTCTTCAGATAGAGGTACTGCGGCCCGTCGAAGTCGTCGGTCATCCCGATGAAAACGCCGTCGAGAAAAACACGCGCCGTCTCGGGAGACACGTCGGTGTTCACGACCGCCCAGTCGTTGGGAGACAGCGAGTAGTACGGCTGAACCGCGACCGAGCCATACGGCGCGCCGTAGTAGCCGGCGCCGTAGCCGTACCAGCCGGGCCAACCCCAGCCCCAACCCCAGCCCCAGCCCCATCCCCAGCCCCATCCCCAGTACGGGTAGTAGGGCCGGTACCAGCCGCCGCGGTAGCCACCCCCGTAGTAGCCGCCGCCGTGATAGCCGCCGCCGTGATAGCCACCGCCGTGATAGCTGCCGCCGCCACCGTGGGAGCCGCCACCGCCGCCGTGCGATCCACCACCGCCACCGCCGCCGTGCTGCGCGAAAGCCGCCGGCGTGATCGCGACGGCGAGTGCACCCGCCAGAAGAAGCGGCCGGATTCTGAACCCGAGTCCGCTGTTAATCGTCATGACAATCCTCCACATTGTATTCGAGCAAGTTCGAGGCCACCGGGTTTACGGCAAACGCACTTCTAAGTGGCGTGTATTCCTGGAGTTCGGCGGCCGTCCCCGGCGGAGGCCAGGACGATCCTGACCTCGCCATGTGTCAAAGCGTCATCCGGAAGTGATGCGTCCCGACGCCTGGAGACCGCGCTTCAATCCACGCAGGTAGTCGTCGCGCAGCACGCGCTCGACGGCGCGGCGGCTTCCGGGCAGCTCGCGCCTCTCCGCGAGCGCCGCCCACAACGGCAGGAGCCTCGCGATCGGCCACGCGGCGCGCTCGCGGATGGCGAGCGCCTGCGGCACGGCGAGGAAATCGCCGAGCTCCGGGTGCTTGCCGTAGAAGATCGCCGCCGCTTCCCCGGCCTTCTCCTGCCGTCGGCGAAACGACGCGAACGTGATGTCGTGGTGGTGGCGCGCGACGGCCCGCGGCCGGTAGAGCATCCGCATGCCGCGTTGCATCAGGCGGTACGCGACCTCGATGTCCTCCCAGGCCGCGTGCGGAAAGCTCGTGTCGAAGAGCCCCGCTTCGAGCAGCAGGTCTCGAGGCAGCGACACGTTCGACGTGTAGAAGAAATTGAAGGGCACCGCTTCCGGATCCGCGATCAGCCCGTAGCCGAATTGCAGCCCGTACTCGTTGATGTGGTGCAGGAACGGCGAGACGCGCATGCCCGTCGGCCAGGTCGTGTAGCCGAGCACCGCCACCGGGTGCGGACGGCGCTCGGCGTGCGCGGCGCCGTGCACGGCGAGAAGGTCGGGCTCAGGAACCGTGTCGTCGCCGAGGAAGAGGACGACGCGCCCGGCCGCTTCGCGCACACCCCGGTTGCGCGCGGTCGCGGGGCCCGAGTTCGCCTGCGAGAAAAAGCGGAACGGATAGGCCGGCCGATGGGACGCCAGACGGCCGAGCGTGTCGTCGCCCGAGCCGTCGTCCACGACGACGACCTCGAACTCCGGCGCGCCGCGCTGCGCCGAGAGCGCGTCGAGGACGGAGAAGAGGGTCTCGGCCCGGCGATAGGTCGGGATGACGACGGAAAACGTCAAGCGCCGCCCTCGAAGATCTCCGCGAGCGTCGTCCGGACGAGCCCGGGCGCGCTCTCGAAGAACGGCGCGAAAAAAGCCGAGGCGAGGCGGTCGTCGCCCGGATACGTCGGCACGAGCCGGAGCGGGAACTTCGCGAAGATCTCGGCGTCCTCCCGGCGCCGGCCCGCCTGCACGGCCCGCCGCTTCTCGGCGAGGGCCGCGTGGTGCCGGTGGATCCAGGCGAGCGCGCGCAGCTGCGCGAGCGTCAGCGGGTCGTCGGCGACGACGCGCTCGGGACCGGTGTCGGCGATCCCGAAGAGGCTCCGGACGAAACGGCCCGACTCGCCGCCGGGGCGCGGCGCGTAGGGATCGCGCTCGAGCTCCGCCGAGCCCGGATTCCGCGCGAGGAGCATCTCGGCGACGCGCGTCAGGAAGGTCATCAGGATCGCCGGCATCAGGTTCCGGAACGCCTCGCGTCCAAGGTTCTTGTAGGCGGTCGCGAACGCGTTCTTCTCGAACAGGAACCCGCGCGAGAAGACACCCAGCGCCTCGCCCGTGGCTCCCCCGCGATGGCGCGCCACCGCCCGCGGCTCGGCGACGACGCGCCGGCCGAAAATCCACTGGCGCCAGCCGAAGTCCACGTCCTCGAGGTAGGCGAAGTAGTCGTCGTCGAAGCCGCCCGAGGCGAGGAACTCCTCGCGGCGGACCACCATCAGGCCGCCGCTCGCGAAGAGCCTTTCCTCCCCGGGCCGCGCCTCGGGCACGGCCGAGAGCGGCTTGCCGACGTCGACCGCGAACGCGTGGCCGTCGAAGGTGAGGAAGCCGTCCGAGAAGTCGTTGCGCGCGCCCGCGCGGTCGGTCATCCGGCCGCCCGCGGCGACGACGTCGGGGTCGGCCGACGCGAGCGCGGCGACGAGGAGGGCGGGCGCCGCCGGCTCCACGACGGCGTCGTCGTTGACGAAGAGCACGACCGGCGCGCTCGCCGCCTCGACACCGCGGCGGCAGCCCGACGCGAACCCGGAATTCGACGGCGACACGAGGCGCCGCACGTCGGGGTGGCGGCGGGCGACCTCGCCCCACGGCGTGTCCGAGGCGTTGTCGACGAGAAGGACCTCGGCCGACAGGCCTCCCCGCCGGGCCGCGTCGAGCCCGGCCAGGGCCTCGAGCAGGTGCTCGAGGCCGCGGTGATGCACGACGACGATGGAGGCGTCCGGTGTCGGCACGGCGCAGCGAAGATTACTGGAAGAGGCGTTTCCAGCGGGACCGCGCGGGCCCGAGCGGCCCGCGCCCCGGGTCGACGCGGGGGGAGCGGCACCACGCCGCCAGCGGCTCCGCCACCGCGCGCCACGGACGCCCCGCCGCGAAGCCGCGCGCCGCAGCCGAGGCGCGCTCGAGCGCGGATCGGTCCTCGAGGAGCCCGGTGATTCGGGCGGCGAGGGCCGCCGCGTTCCGAGGGCACTCGAATCCGCCGCCGGCCGCCGCGAGCTCCCGGGCGAGCGCGCCCCCGCCCACGGCGACCGAGGGCACGCCGCCCCACGCCGCGTCCAGAAGGCGCGTCCGGTAGGACAGCTCGGTCTCGAGCCCCGCCGAGGCGATCGACACGAGGAGGTCCGACGCCGCGTAGAGGTCCTGCCGGCTGCCGTAGGGCAGCCACGGGGCGAACCGGATCGAGCGTCCTGCCGGGTCGATCTCCGCCGCGCGGCCGCGCGCCCGGTCGAAGGCCTCCTGCGGCGTCGAGGCGCGGTTCGGGTTCTCGAAAAACAGCAGACGCGCGTCGGAGCGCCGCGCGAGCACCTCCGGCCAGGCCCCGAGCAGCAGCTCGGGGTCGTACCAGTCGTAGATGCCGCCGAAGAGGACGAGCGGCCCGTCTTCGGGAACTCCGGCGGCGCGCCGGCCCGCCGCCCGGTTGCCGCGCGCGGGCGCTTCGGGAACCCCGAACGGCACGACGGCGAGAAGGCGGGAGAGGGCCGGGTCGTCCGGGAAGTTCGACGCTCCGATCCGGCCGGAGGCGAAGAGCGCCCCCGCGTAGAAGAGGCGCTGTTCCGGGGAGGCGCAGAGAAAGAAGTCCGCGCGCGCCAGCGCGAGCGCGAGACTCTCGCGGTCGTGGCGCGCGGTGCCTTCGCCGAGGAGGCGGGCGTAGTGGAGATTCTCGATCGGGTACGGGTCGTACAGGTCCGCGGCGACGGGAAGGTCCGGCACCTGGTGGATCCACCAGTTGGCGGCGTGGCCCGAGACGACGGCCGCCCGCGCGCCCTGCGCCGCCGCGGCGAGCGCGCCCTCCGGCGCCGCGACCACGTCGAGGGTCCCGGCGACCTCGCGCGCCTCGGCCGGGTCGTTCGGCACGAGGAGGCGGACCGGGAGCTCGGCGGAAAGCGCGCGCGCCAACTCGAGCGCCCGGATGCCCATCCCCGCCATGCGGGGACGGATGGGCTCGGGAGCGAGGACGGCGACCGGCGCGCTCACCGCCGGCCGCGCAGCCTCTCGAGGAAGAGGTGGAGCTTCCAGGTGCGCGAGGCGTAGATCTGCTGGAGAAGACCCCGCGACTGCTCGGCCTCCGAACGCGCCGCCTGCAGGAGGCGGTCGTTCTCGGCGGCCCGCTCGTGCAGGAGATCGTTCTCGCCCTGGAGGCGCGCCGTGTCGCGCTGGCGCTGTTCCTCGGAACGCGCCAGGGCCTCGGTCGAGCGCCGGTGGCTCTCGCGCAGCCCCCGCAGCTCGCCCTGCGAAAGGCCGTCGCGGTCGTACCAGGCGGCCACCTGCGCGCGCATGCGGTCGAGCACGCGGCCGAGGCCGGCGTCGGTCCGGCGCGCGGCGTAGCGCTCGAAGATCTTGCGGCGCGCGTCGAGGAAGGCGCCCGAGCCGGCCGCGGCGTGGCCCGGGTCGTTCGCCGAAGCCTCGAAGACGCGGTACTCGCACGTCACCGCGCGCACGTGCCGGAACGCCGCCTCCGCCGAGAGACGGATCAGGAAATCCCAGTCCTCCGAGTATTCGAGCCCTTCGTCGAAGCCGCCGACCTTCCGGAAGAGCTCGCGCGGGAGAAGCAGCGTGTGAATCGGAATGTAGTTGGCGTAGAGCAGGTAGTCCGGGTCGTAGTCGAGCGAGTACTGGAGCGTGCGCACGCGCGGCTCCCAGCCGCTCTCCCCCTGCCCGTAGACCACGGTGACGGCGTCGGAATACACGACCGGCTCGGGACCCTGGCGCTCGGCCGCGGTCAGGCGCTCGAGGTGATCCGGGAAGCAGCGGTCGTCGTCGTCGAGGAAGGCGACGTGCTCCTCGGTCGCGAGCGCGACGCCGCGGTTGGCGGCCGCCGAGCGTCCCTGCCGCTGGCGGGGCTCCTCGAGGACGAGCGCGAACGCGTCGCGAAACGCGTCGGTGACCTCCTTCGGCGAAGCGCCGCCGTCGTTGACGACGACGACCTGTCTCGGCCGCGTCGTCTGGCGCCGCAGGCTCTCGAGCGCCTCGCGCAGGAGCGCCGGGCGATTGCGCGTCCGGATCACGACCGAAACCGGCGCCGGGCCGCCCTCCCCGCCCGCAATCACCGACGGCCCGATCGCGCGGCGGAGATCCTCGAGCGACGTCGAGGCCGCCTCCGCGTACGTCAGGACGCGGAAGGCCTCGACCGGCCCGCGGCCCTCGAGCGTCAGGCGGCGGTAAGCGTTCAGGCCCTGGATGGCTCCCGCGTAGTCGCGCACCGCCTGCTGGGACGCAAACGCCCCGAGCGCGTCCTCCTTCCGGCGCGCTTGCGCCGAGATGTCGACGAGCGTGTTCGGCAGGAGCGGGTGCGACAGCTCGTAGAACGCCACGCGCAGGTAGCGGAAGCGGTCATGGTCGGGATCGCCGGCTCGCGAAGACGCGACCAACCCGTAGAGCGCGTCGGCGAGGGCGCGATGATCCGGGTGGATCTCGACCGGCGAGGGGCAGAAGACGAGGTCGGGCCGGAAGTCCTCGAGCTCCGCCGCGAGCGCCGCCGCCAACGCCTCGCGTTGCGACGCGAGGCCGCGGTCGGGCAGTCCGCCGAAGCGCGGCGCTTCGAGGCCGAGGATCGCTGCCGCCCGCGCCGCCTCTTCCCGGCGCCGCGCCGCGTAAGCCGCCGCCTCCCCTTCCGTGACGCCTTCCTGGCCCGTGCCGTCCGTCGCGATCCAGAGGCGAATCGCCTCGGCCTTGCCCGCGCTCCTGGCGAGAGTCCCGCCGGCCCCGAAGGACTCGTCGTCGGGGTGAGCCGCCAGGACGAGGAGGCGCGCGCCCGTCAGCTCGGAGGCTGCGTAGGGAATCAGGGCGTCTTCGCGCTGCGTCAAACGGCGGCAGTTTACCCCGTGGCGGGGGTCAGGCCAGGTCGTAGAGGGAGGGAACCAGGTGCGCGTTTTCGCCGAAGCGGCGCGCCGCGGCGTCGTCGAACACGCGCACGATCATCGGGAACCCCGCGTCCGCGGCCGCCCCGGGCAGGGCCTCGATCGGCGCGCGCCCCGGCCCCGCCGGAGTCTCCCAGAAGACGAGGGTGCTCGCCCCGAGCCGCCGGGCCTCGCTCGCCGCGGCGGCGAAGACCGCGGGGAGGTCGCCGCCGTCTCTCTCGCGGCCGAGGTAATCGACGACCGTCGCCTCGGCACCGACGATCGAAAGCGCCGCCCAGGCGAGCATCTCGCGCCCGCGCCGCCGCCAGACCATGTGGTAGTAGCGGCTGGGCCTCGCGTGGAACCGCCAGTTCACGCGCGTGCGGTCGCGCAGGGCGCCGTGCGTGAAGGTTCGCTGGCCGGCTTCCCACAGCGGGTCGAACCCCTCGTCCACCGAGTCGCCCGCTTCGGCATCGGGCGGCGGCGGACCGAACGCGTCGACCGGGACCTTCTTGACGCGGATCGGCATGAGCGTGCGGGAGCCGACGAGGCGCTCGCTGACCTTCAGGGCCCGCGCGTTCGGGAATCCGAAGCAGAACGGGACGTCGTTCCGGCCGACGCGCGCGTAGAAGACCTCGGTCATCGCGCGGTAGACCCCGCGCCGGCCGCCGAGCGCGCGGACGGCCGGATCGGTCGCGACGTCGCCGACCGAGTAGAGCCGGCGCGGCGCGCCCTCGAGCCGGAACCCCATGCCCCAGCCGGCGTAGTTGCCGACGACGCGGCCGTCGAGAACCGCGACGACGCCGTACCACCCGTCCGGATCCTGCGCGAACTTCCAGCGCCACTCCGCCTCCGAGAGCTCGCTCTTGAAGATACGGCCGAAGAGATCGCGGATCCCGGGGGCGTCTTCGGGCGTCGCGTCGCGGATCTCGAAGCTCACGACTTTTCCCAGACGAAGGTCTCGAGCGGCCGTCCGTCGGCGGCGCGGAAGACGCGCAGGTACACCGGGCCGGGCCGGAGCGAGGCCAGCACGTCGCCGGGCAGCCGGAAGTCGGCGTCGAGCGGGCAGCCCGCGAACGGAACGAGCGAGGCGTTGGTCGAGACGGCGACCCAGGCGCCGGCGCGCGCGGCGACGGCGGGTTGGGAGAGCGGCGCGGCCGGCGGCCGGCGCTCCGGGCGCGAGGACTGGCGCTCGAGAAGGGCCCGGCCGATCCGCCCGTAGCGGCGCTCGCGGTAGAGATTCCGCGAGACCTGCCGCCGGCGCTCGGTGTCGGGGTTGCGCGCGGCGCTCCGCCCGAAGAGGTGCCGCACGCGAGCCCGCGGCTCGAACCGCAGCGCGAGGCCCGCCTCGCGCACGCGGTCCTCCCACTCGGTCTCCTCGTATTCGAAGAGGAACGCCTCGTCGAAACGGCCGACGCGGTCGAGGACCTCCCGGCGCGTGGCCAGCACCGCGCCCGGCAGGTGCTTCGCGTCGCCGCCGTCTTCCCACAGGCGCAACGTCCGCCGCGCGAAGGGCGCGAAGCGCGACAGACCCATCTGCCCGAAGAAGTCCGAGGCGGAATCCGCGGGCAGGCGCAGGCGCCGCTCCGCGTCCCAGAAGCAGAGCGGCGCGGCGGCGCCGACCCGCGGGGACGCGATCGCGTCGAGCAGCGCCGTCACCGCGCCGGGCAGGTAGGCCACGTCGGCGTTGGAGACGACGACGGCCGGCGACCGCGCCCGCTCGAGCCCGGCGTTGGCCCCGCCCGAGTAGCCGCGATTCTCGTCGAGAAAGACCTCGGCGTCCGCGCCGAGTCCCGCGAGGACGCGCCGTTCCTCCTCGCCCGAACCGCAGTCGACCAGGACGATCTCGCCGTCGACCGCCTCGGCCGCGAAGGCCTCGCGCAGCGACGCCACGCAGCCGGCCGCCTCGCCTGCCGACCGGTGGTTGACGACGACGACCGAGACGCGCGGGCTCACGCGGCCCGGCCCAGCGCCTCGCGGAACGCGCGCTCGAGCCGCTCGGCCACGCGCGCCGCGTCGTGCCGGGAAGCTTCCGCGGGACCGGCGGTGCGCGCGCGCTCGCGGGCGGCCGGCTCGAACAGCTCCGGCAACGCGGCGGCGAGGCTCTGCGGATCGCCGTCGACGAAGTACCAGGCGGCCGATCCGGCGAGCGCGCGGTGGCGCGGCGTGTCGGAGAGGAGCGTCGGCACCCCGCAGGCGAGGGCTTCGAGCGCCGGCAGGTCGAAGCCCTCGACGGCCCGCGACGGCCCCACGAAGACGTCGGCCGACCGGTACGCGAAGGGCATGCGGTCGGGCGCGAGCGCGTGGTGGTACTCCGCGGTCAGGCCGCGGCCACGCTCTTCGGCCGTCGGCGGCGACGCCGACACGCGGCGGAGCACGAACCGGCCGCCGCTCTCGCGAAAGCGTCCGAGCCCGTCGAGCGCGATCGGGATGCCTTTCGTCGGCCCTTCGTGCGGACCGACCACGAGGACGACGGGCGGGTCGGCCGGTTCCCGCGCCTCCCCCGGCGAAAACTCGCGCGCGTCGAAGACCTGTCCCACGTCGGTGACGGGCCCGAAGCCGCGCCGCTCGAGGAGCTCTTTCAGCGCCGGCGAGACCGCGAGCTTGCGCGTCGGCAGGCGGTACGCCGCCTCGATCCCGGGCCACTCGTCGCGGTAGAAGTCGAACTCGCCTTCGAAGCCCTGGCACAGATGGAAGACCGGGCCCGACGCGTTCGCGACCGCCGCCGGCGCCGTCTTCCAGAACGTCGCCACGCGCACCTCGGCCGCGGCGAGCTCCGGCGACGTCCCGAAAGGCGACGACTCGAAGCGCGCGCGCTGGAGGGAGAACCAGGCCGGCTTTCGGTCCGGAGACACGACCGTCACGCGATGACCGCGGCGGGCCAGCGCCTCCGCCTGCGCGAGCGCCACCTTGACGCCGCCGCAGAGCTCGGTCGATTCGAGGAGATACGCGATGCGCATTCGGGGGGTGAATCGTAAACCGGGAACCGCCGGGCTATCTCCCGCCCGCGACCGCCTCGGCGATCCACTGATACGTCGCGAGGCTCTCGACATCGCTTCCGGACCATCCCCCGGTGGCCGCGAGGAACGCCGCCGCGTCGGGAGCGGGCCCGCCGGGCTCGCTCTCGATCGCGACGACCTTCCAGCCGGCCTCCTCGAGCGCGTCCGCGAGAAACGCCCGTGTGAACCAGCGCAGATGTCGGGCGTCGGTCAGGCCGGCCGGAATCGGGTCGAAGCGGCCGGCCGCCAGGTCACGGACGACCGAGAGGTGCCCGACGTTGGGAACGCTGACGAGGACTCGCCCGCCCTCGGCCGCCACCGCCCGCGCGGCGGCGAGCGCCGCGATCGGATCCTCGAGGTGCTCGAGGACGTCCGCGAAGACCACGGCGTCGAACCGCTCTCCCAGCCGCGCGAGCTCCGGCAGGGCCCGGCGCAGGTCCCCCTCGATCACGCGATCGCAGCGGGACCGGGCCCTCGCGGCGAGCGCCGGATCGGCCTCGATGCCGACGACGGTCCAGCGGGGACGGCGGCTCCGGGCGGCCGCGAGCGTGGCGCCCGCCCCGCAGCCGACGTCCAGGATCCTGACCGCACCCTCCGGGAGGCGGCGCGTCAACTCGGGCCGCTCGCGCGCGGACGACTCCTCGAGGCGCACGGCGCGAAGCCCGTCGGCCGGAGCAAGGGGTCCGGTGAGCAACCTCTCAATCAGAGTTTTGACGGTTTCTCCGCCGGTCGCCTCGAAATCCGCGCTCCGGAACACGATCGCGGCGGGCTTCCCCGCCGCGGGCGACGCGCCGTCCCCGAGGGCCGACGCCTCGAGCTCGCGCAGGGTGTGGACCGCGGGGGGCAGGGCCTCGGAAACGCCCAGCAAACGGCCCGGGACGGCCTGCGGCGCCTCCCGGAAGGCCGGGATGGCCGCGGGGTCGAGGACGACGAGCCAGGCCTCCGCACCCGCCAGCGCCTCGCTCGCGAACGCCTCGGGCCTCCAGACGGCCTCCCCGGACGCTCCGGCCGCGCGGCGCCACCGCAGCCGGGACAGGCGCGCGCCGTAGTCGAGGGGACGGCCGGAGTCGAGGAACGCCAGCGCGACGCTCAAGACGAGGCGGCGACCTCGCCGGCCACACGCGCGTCCCGCGGCGTCTCGGCCGGGGCGAGCTCCCAGACGTGACGCGGCGCGACGAGCCCCACCACGTATTCGGGCGAAGCCACCGAGAAGCCCGGCTTGACGATCTTCAGGTCGTGGACGTGGAGCGCCTTCTCGTCGCCGAGGTGGACGTAGACGCGGAAGTCTCCCTGCGCGATCGGCAGCTCGGGCACGACGAGCCGGAGCCGGTGGCGGCGGCGCCCGGTCAGCGGGGCCCACGGCTCGTGCCGCGTGTCGATCGCGAAGGCCTGGACGCCGTCTTCGCGGTCGACGCCGACGCGGACGTGGAACGCGAGCGCGGGATCCTCGGTCTCGAACGCGATCTCGACCGCGAACGTCTCCCCCGCCGCGAACTCGCTGCGCGGATACCCGGAGCCGTCGTGGAGAAAGACCTCGGTCAGGCGGGCCGGCCGGCGGCCGTCGGTCCCGGCCGGCGCCGACGCCGACGCGGCGAGCTCGTCGTGGGCGAGCGCCCGCTCCTTCTCCTGGAGGAATGCCTCGTAGCGGCGGACGACGGGAAGCGCCGCGCCCTGGGCCGCCGCGGCGCCGTTCTTCAGCCAGATCGCCGAATCGCACAGGAGCGCGACGTAGTACAGGGCGTGCGAGCAGAAGAGCAGCGTTCCGCCCTTGCGGTGGAACTCCGTGATGCGGTCGACCGACTTCTTCTGGAAGTAGCCGTCGCCGACCGCGAGGGCCTCGTCCACGATGAGCACGTCGGCGTCGACGTGCGTGGCGACGGCGAACGCCAGGCGCAGCGTCATGCCGGACGAATAGGTGCGCACCGGCCGGTCGAAGAAGTCGCCGAGCTCGGCAAAGTCGCGGATCTCGGGCAGCCGCCGCCGGATCTCCGGACCGTTCAAGCCGAGCAGCGCCGCGTTCATGCGGGCGTTTTCGCGGCCCGTGAATTCCGGGTGGAACCCCATGCCGAGCTCCAGGATCGAGGCGATCGCGCCGTGGCGCTCGATCGAGCCGGCGCTCGCCTTCGTCGTGCCGGCCACGATCTTGAGCAGCGTCGACTTGCCGGCGCCGTTCTCCCCGATGAGGCCCAGGGCCTGGCCGCGAATGAGCTCGAAAGAGACGTCGGAGAGCGCGTGGAACTCCCGGTGGCGCGGCCGCCGGAAGACGAGCTCGCGCAGCCGGTCGGCGCCCGACGCGTACACGCGGTACGTCTTCGACACGCGGTCGGCGCGGACGGCGAGCTCGGTCATCGGCGGCCGGCTACTCCCCCAGCGCGAACTCGCAGCGGCGGCAGAGAAAGTCCGCCGGCGCCTCCTCGACGCCGTAGGTCCACCGCCGCAGCCGCGCCATCGTTTCGCCGCCCAGGAGCTCGGCGACCGTCTGCGTCTTCAGGTCCCCGACCGTCAGGTTCTCGTAGTAGTCCTGGCAGCAGAGAACCGCCTTCGCGGTGGCCGTGACGTGCAGGTGCTCGAACGGGCGCGAGCCCATCAGATCGCAGCCGCGCAGGCGCTTCTTGGGGGGCGGCTCGGGGACGAAGGTCCCGCTGCCGGGCCGGCTCCGGATCTTGAAGGGCTTGACCTGCCAGCCCTTCGGCTCGAAGCGCTCCCGGATCGCGGCGACGTCGCGGCGATGCGCCTCGTCCTCATCGCCGAGGACGACGATGGCCGTCTCCTCCGCGAGCGTGCGCGCGCGCATCGCATCGACGTTGGCGACGACGCGGGCGAGATCCTTCGTGCCGTGGAGCTGGAGGTACCGCTCCGGGTCGAGGGTGGGCAGGTTGATCCCGACGTATCGGAACCGGCCCATCGCCTCGAGGCGCGCGGCGCGGTCGGGGTCGAAGTGCGACGCGTTCGTCAGGATCGAGATCGGGAGCCCTCGCTCGAAGAGGACCCGGCACCGCTCCTCGAAGAGCGGGTCGACGGTCGGCTCGTTGTAGTTGGAGAGAAAGACGACCACGTTCGGGCCGCCGGCCTCCACCACCTGGTCCACGAGCGAGGTGAAGAGCTCCTGGCTCATGACTTCCTTTTCGCGCGGATCCACGGAGACCGGGCAGAACGGGCAGCGATGGTTGCAGCTCGTGCACGTCTCGAGCGAGACATAGAGCAGGTGCGTGCGCCGCGATTCCGCCTCGACGTCGTCGATCAGGAAGCGCGCCGCGCGCAGGTGCTCGAGGATGGCCGGGTCGACCGCGGGTTCTTCCCCCGCCGCGAAGCGCGTGAGGGCGTTCCAGGCCGGGCCGTCCTTGGACAGACTGACGCCGGACACCGGGTTGTACACGGCCGTCCCGCGATCGTGCAGAAAAGGCGACGGCGCCTCCGGGACGACCCCGGCGGCGGCACCCCGAGAGGCCCCCGAAGGCCCGCTGTCGCTCATTGGAGGATTCTAAGCCTCAACCCCGCGCCTCTCCCCCCGCAGGGGGAGAGGGCGAGGAACGAAAGCTCTTACTGGCAGGCGACGAAGCTGCTGAAGTCCTGGACCGGCGGGTACGGCGTGCCGTCCTGGTTGACGTAGGACATCGTCGTGCGCGTCTGCGTGTCCGTCACCGTGAGCGTCACGCCGAGGTTCGTCAAGCCGGTCGCGAAGATCCAGAAGTGGCCGTCCACGCTGCAGGCGTCGAGCACCTTGACGATGACCTCGGCGTTGGACGGGTCGAAGAACCAGAAGTAGCCGGTGTCGTCGGTCAGGTCGACCATGTTGCCGAAGCCGCCCGCCGGATTCGACGCGGTCGTCCAGGACGTCGTGATCGTGAAGCGGCCTCCGTCGAGATACAGCGTGTACGGGTCCGTGATCGTGAACCGGATCGTGACCGTGGAAGTCCCGGCGGTGTTGGTCCCGTCGCCGGTCACCGACAGCGTCACGTTCGGGTTGCCCGCCGACGTGAACGTGTAGTTCACCGTCTGGTCGGTGAAGGTCACGCCGTTGCCGAAGTCCCAGAGGTACGTCCCGTGCGTCTCGCTCGCCGTCAGTGTGACCTGCTGGTTGACCGGGGCCGTCCAGTGGCCGTTGGAGCCGAGCGAGGCGCCCGTGACCGTGAACGCCGCCGAGGGCCGCGGCGTCGACGACGTCGGCGACACGACGACCTGCTGCGACGCCGAGGCCGTCTGCGAGCCCGACTTGGCGGTGACCGTCACGGTGTACGTGCCGTCGGCTTGGTACGTGTGGGTATTTGTAGCCGGGCCCGCTGCGTTGAGGCAAGCGGGAACGTTCAGCGGGCAATCGCCGAAATTCCAAGTGTAGTGAACGTCGCCCGTGAACTCCGCGGCCGCGGCCGTGAAGGAAACCGTATCGCCGACGAACGGGTTGGCCGGCGTCGGCGCCGAGAGCGTCACGCTCGGTGTCGCCGCGGTCGTCTTGGCCACGACGCTTCCGGTGGTCGCGGCCGGGCAGACCTCGTAATGCGTGTCCTGGATCGGCTGGAAGGCCGTTCCTTCGACGTTCGTGTAGGTCTTGACCGCGTTGGTCTGCGTGTCGGTGACCGTCAGCTGGACGCCGAGAGTCGTCAGACCGCCCCCGAACACCCAGACGTTGCCGTCCACGTTGCACGCGTCGAGAACCTTGATGACGACCTCGACGTTCGAGGCGCTGAAGAACCAGAAGTAGCCGGTGTCGTCGGTCAGCGAGACCGCCGTCCCGTTGCCGCTCGTGCCCTGGTTCGAGCTGGTCCAGGCCGCGCGCACCTGGTAGCGCCCGCTGCCGAGGTACAGAACCGCCGGGTCGAGAACGGTCATGCCGATCGTCGCGCCCGAAGAGCCGGTCGTGTTGATGCCGTCGCCGGTCACGGCCAGCGTGACGCTGAAGTCGCCGAGCGTGTTGAACGTGTGAGCGATCGCTTTACCGGTCCCGTTGGAGCCGTCGCCAAAGTCCCAGGTCCAGGACGCGGCGTGCGTCTCGCTCGACGTGAAGAGCAGAGGCACGCCGAGATAGGCGATGTAGCGGCCGTTGTCGCCGAGGGTCGCGCCGGTGATGGTGTAGGCCGCCGACGGGGGACCCGCCTCGGTCACGACGACCGAGATCGTCGCCGTCCTCGTGACGCCGTTCGAAGTCGCCTGGACGGTTACCGTGTACGTGCCCGCCGCGGCGTAGACGTGCGTGTTCGGGTTCGGTCCCGCCGCGAACGCGGAAACGGCCGCCGAACACTGCGGAACGATCGGCGGGCAGCCACCCGTTCCGCCCGATCCTCCGGATCCGCCGGATCCACCCGAGCCGCCGCTTCCGCCCGCCGTCGCATCGCCGAAGTCCCACTGATAGGACGGCGTGCCGGTGAAATTCTGCGGCGACGCCGTGAAGGTCACCGTGTCACCCGCGTGCGGCGAGACCGGCGACGGCGGGAGCAACGCGACCGACACCGTGGGAGGCGGATTACCTCCACCGCCGCAGCCGGGATCTCCCGGGATACACCCGCCTCCACCCCCGCCCCCGCCGCTGCTTTGCGCCGCATAACGGAAGGCGCGCACGGTACCGCTGTCGTCCGCCGGGACTCGGATCTTGAAATAGCAGTTGCTCGAACACACGGAGGTGGCCGGGAACGAAGCGGGGCCGTAGTTGGCCGTCGGCGAGCCCGTGAGCTGCGTATCGCCGGCCGTGATCGACGAGTTGTTGTTGGAACTCGTGAAGAAGGCCGCGCCCGGAT
>DATJXB010000223.1:0-14611 GCA_035500755.1 Thermoanaerobaculia bacterium
GGCGATCCGAAGCGCCGCGACGACGTTGGCGCCCGAGGACGTCCCCGCGAAAAGCCCTTCCTCGCGCGCGAGCCGCCGCGCCATCGCCTTCGCGTCTTCCGTGGGAACCGGCGCGATCGCGTCGACGAGCGACCCGTCCCAACTCGACGACGGTGCCGCCGGGAGCGAGACGCCCGTCCGCCTCGGCACGCTCCATGACGGCCCGCGCCATGCGATCTTTCATGCTGCCCGTCGGGTTCTCCCACTCGAGCTTCGCAAAGACCGCCGCCGAGCCGGCGGGAACCACGCGGCAGAGCCGCACCAGCGACGTGCCGCCGATCGCGTCGAGAAGCTCCACGAACGGGCGCCGCCGGGGACCGCTCAGTCCCGCGCCGCCGCGCCCGGGATCTGAGCGAGGTGGTGCTCGAGGTGGCCGACGTAGTCGCGCAGGAAGTATTCGAGCGTCGTCGGCTCGTTCGGCGGCACCGTCTTCCACGCGATCTCGTGGAGGTTGTGCCGGACCCGCGGCTTCGTCCGGACCGACTCCGGCATCGCCGCGATCACGCGCGCGACCTGGAGATTCAGGAGCCGCCACAGCTCGACGAGCTCCGGCCAGGGCGCGTCCTGGTAGCGCTGCCGCGAGACCCAATCGTCCTGCGCGTAACCCGGGAAGACGAAGTCGTCCGTCAGCTGCGCGCGGACGAAGCGCCCGTGGTTGTTCGACGCGGAGTCGATCAGGTGGCCGAGCACCTCGCGCGGCGACCACTTGTCCGGCGCCGGGCGCGCCGCCGACTGCGCGTCCGTCAGCGCCCGAAGCCGCGGGGCCGCCTCCGTCACCGTCCGGCGCAGCGCGTCTTCGACCCTTTCCATCGTCAGCCTCCCGCGCTTTCGTGCGCCTGCGGCACGAAACCCGCCCGCAGCGCCGCGACCGTCGAGCGCGGCGTCAGCGCCGCGACTCGCGCCGCCGAGGATACCCGAGCCGTTCCTCCGTAGCCCTCGAAGCTCCACGGTCGGAGTCTTCCGTTCCACCACAGATGCGGCCGACCGGCGTGCTCGACCATCGTCCCGGAAGGCAGCGCCGACAGCGACGCGCGATACGTCCGCTTCTCGCCGTCGCGATCGAGGCGCTCCGCGTGCAACACGGCGTCGATCGCCTCCGCGCTCGGGAGACTTGCCGCGCGGCCCCGGCGTCCCCGCGTCCACGCCGCGCGAAACTCCTCGTAGCGCCCCCGGCGGCATTCCGCGCACGGACGGTGCCCCGCCGAAAGAGACGTCGCCTCGTCGAGAAAGAAGAGCTCGCTGTACCGGTTCGGCGCGAAGACCTCGCGATGCCGGTCCTTGAATTCGAGCACGCACGTGATCCAGCGCCGGAGCCGCCACGGCGCGGCGAGGCGCCGCGACGCGTCGTGAAGCACGCCGCGGTTGCCCATCCACGCGCCGCGCGCCGCGACGGCCTGGAGCCGCCCGTACGGGTCGACGCGGTTCTGGAGCGGCATCGCGCGCGGGTCAGCGGCGGCGGCGTCGCCCGCCCGGTCCCTTCGAGAGCCGGGTGAACTGCCAGAGGCCGCCCGTCACGGCGACGGGGAGGCGATGCCCGAGCTGGCGCGCGGCCATCACGATCTGTCCGCGGTGGTGCCCTTCGTGCGCGGCGAAGTACGCGAGGAAGTGGCCGAGGTCGAGCGGCAGGTTCCTCCAGGTGTACGCGGACGAGGCCGGGATTCGCCCGCCGTTGCCGGCCCCGAGCGCGATCAAGCCGAGCATCCCGCGGCTGCTGCGGTTCAAGGCCGCCGAAAGCTGCCGCCGCGTCACCCGCGCCGGGTCCACACTCGCGGGCACCGCGATCCCGAACTCGGCGCCGAGCGTGCGGATCCAATGGCAGCGGCTGTTGTGGAGGTGCGCCGCGATCGACCGCACGGTGCGCCGGCTCTCGCCCGGCAGCGGCGCCCTCCAGACCGTCTCGGGGAGGCTGGCGACGAGGAAGCCCGTCACGCGATCGTTCGTCGTCCACGCCTCGTGGATCGCGGCGGAAAGGTCGAGGCTCGCCGGCTTCTTCCTGGCGCTCATGCGTCCTTCCTTTCGCGCGGCGCGAGCACCGAAAGGTACGCGCGCCAGGGGCCGACGGCGTCGGTGTAGCGCTTCGCCATCACCCGGCTGATCTGCCACAGGTGGTCGAGATCGTGGACGACCCAGGTCGACAGGTGCTGCGACAGCGTCACGGCGCCGAGCGCCGGGTGCTTCCCTTTCCGCGAGAGGTCCGCGACCGTCAGCCCGAGCGCTTCGAGGCGCGCGAGGCTCTCGCCCCGCAGGCGCTCGAAGAGATCGAGGAGCTCCGCGAGCGGCCTGCCGCGCGACGCGGCGAACATCGCCTCGCGGTCGAACGGCGGGAACGCGGCCGCGTCGCCGTGCTCCAGGATGTGCTCGACGCGCGGGATCCAGTCCGCGCGCTCGCCGTGGATCAGGTGGCCGACGACGTCGTAGGGGCTCCACGTGCCCGGACCTTCCGTCGCCCACCTCCACGGCTCCGGCAGGTCGGTCAACAGCTCGCGCAGGACCCGGGGTGTGCGCTTCAGAACGGGCAATGCCTCCTCGAATCGAAAGTTCACGTTCGCCTCCGTCTCTCCGGGCGCGCTCACGGCACGTCGCCGGGCGAGCCGCCGGCGCGCAGCTCTTTCAGGACCCGGTCGCCCTCGCTCTTGCCCGAGACGCGCAGCGGCACGCCGCCGCCGGCCAGGCTCCGGGCCGCCGGCGCCGAGACGAGACGGCCCTTCAGGAAGATGCCGACGGTCCCGTCCGGGTGCGCGGCCACCCACGCCGCGAGATGGCCCGCCGCTTCGGGCTCGAGCGGCAGCCACAGCGTCGCCTCGCCGACGAGGCTCGTCCGGCCGCCCGCAAAGCCCGCGGCCCGCAAGTCGAACGCGGACAGGTCCAGCAGCGGCGTCGCCGACGCGAACCCGTACCCGGCGCCCGCGTACGGCAGCTCGAGACGTTCGGTGTGCTCCGCGTCGGCCTCCCGCGAGATCGACCGGACGACGAGATAGCTCGGGTCCTTCACGACGACCGGAGCGCGCTCGTTCTCGCGGCACGCGCCCACGCCGAGGGCGAGCGCCGCACCGAGGACGAAGGCGCCGGGGCGCGCCGCGCGGTTCACAACTCCTTGCGATGGCACTGGATCAGCCCCGCGTCGGCGAACCCGACGGCCCGATGCGCCGCGAGGCTCGCCGTGTTCCCCGGCGACGAGTCCGACGCCAGCTCGCGGCAGCCCTGAGCGCGCGCCCACGCCTCGGCGGCCTCGACGAGCCGCCGGCCCACGCCTCGCCGGCGCGCCGCCGCCGCGACGAACCAGCCTTCGAGGTAGGCCACGCGGCTCGAGTCGCAGCCCTCGGCGAACGGCCGGATCGACAGCTCGGCGAAGCCCACGAGCGAGCCCGTTTCGTCCGCCGCGACGAGGACGGCGAGCGGCTCGGCCGAACGCCCCGCCAGAAACTCCTCGATCTCTCCCGCGTGCTCCTCGACGGAAGCCTCGGGCCAGAGATCGTGCCGCATCTCGAGCCAGGCCCTGGCGTCGGCGCGCGCGGCCGGACGCACCGCGATCATCCGCCGCCCGCCTCGCCCTTCGTCCCGCGGGAACCACCGTTCGTCCCCGCGCCGAGCGCCCCGGCGCGAGCGCCGCGCTCCCGACACCGTCTGCGCGAAACACCGGCGACTTCCATCCGTAGACGCTTCCAGCGGTCAGCATTCTAGTGAGGAACGCCATGACGCGACGAGGACCCATGATCCCGTCGACCATTGCCTTCGCGGGGGCGTGTGTCGTCCTGACGCAGCTCGCCCTGGCCGAACCGGCGGCGACGCCCTCGAGTCTCTCCCTTCCGCCGGACTCGCCGCGCTGGGAGCTCGAAGGGGAAGCCAAGGCGGTCGACTACCAGGGACGCCGCTGCCTCCTGCTCGACGGCGGCGCCGCGACGGTCAAGGACCTCGAGCTGCGCGACGGCGTCGTGGACGTCGACGTGGCGACCCCCGCCAAACGCGGCTTCTTCGGGATCCAGTTCCGGCTCGGGGGCGAGTCGGGCGACGGCGAGTGGGTGTATCTGCGCCAGCACAAGTCGGGCTTGCCCGACGCGATGCAGTACACGCCGATCCTCCACACGGGCCTGAACTGGCAGATCTACAACGGGTCGGGCTTCACGGGCGCGGTCGACATCCCGAGGGACACCTGGTTCCACCTGCGCCTCGAGCTCGCGGGCGCTCAGGCGAAGCTGTACGTCCAGGACATGAGCCGGCCGGCGCTCGTCATGCCCGACCTCAAGAGCGGTCTCCAGAGGGGCCAGATCGCGCTCGCGTCCCTGACCGGCGCGACGTACTTCTCGAACTTCGAGGTCCGCACGACGCCCGACGTCCCGTGGGAGCGGCACCTCCCGCCGACGCCGCCGGGAACGCTGACGCACTGGAGCATCTCTCCCGCCGAGGACGCGCTCGCGCGCAACCTCGAGAAGGCGCTCTCGCCGGAAGAGCTCGCCGCGCTCGCGTGGCAGGAGGTCGAGGCAGAGCCGCCGGGGTTCGTCGTCCTCTACCGCTATCGCGAGGCGCCGCACCCGCGCGTCACGTTCCAGGGCGACTTCTCCAGGCGCCTCGACCCCCAGCCCGGCATGAAGGTCCTCTACGCGCGCACGACGATCGAGTCCGACCGCGATCAGGTCCGCAAGCTCGAGCTCGGCTACAGCGACGACGTCACCGTCTTCTTCAACGGCCAGATCCTCTGGCGCGGCCGGAGCGCGCAGAATTTCCGCGACCCCGCCTTTCTCGGCATCGTCAACCCGGAGAACGACGCGGTCTACCTGCCGCTGCGCAAGGGCAAGAACGAGCTGGTGCTGGCGGTGAGCGAGCTCGGCGGCGGCTGGGGCTTCATCGCGCGGCTGGTGGACGTGCCGCGCTGAGGCGTCAACCCGTCTTTCGCAGCACCACGTGCGCCGCCGCGCGCACCCCGGGCGTGTGCTCGACGCACGTGTAGCCGAGCGCGCGCCAGTCGAGCCCGTCGAACAGCTTCTCGCCGCGGCCGAGGACGACCGGCGACACGACGAGGTGGAGCTCGTCGACGAGCCCGGCTTCGACGTACTGGCGGATCGTCGCCACGCCGCCGCCGAGACGCACGTCGCGCCCGCCCGCCGCTTCCTTCGCCCGGCCGAGCGCTTCGCGGATGCCGCCCGTGACGAAGTGGAACTCCGTGCCGCCCTTCATCGGGATCGAAGCCCGCGCGTGGTGCGTCAGCACGAAGACCGGCACGTGGTACGGCGGTTCCTCGCCCCACCAGCCCTTCCAGCTCTCGTCGGGCCACGGGCCGCGGACCGGCCCGAACATGTTTCGCCCCAGGATCCACGCGCCGATTCCGTCGAATCCCTGCGCCGCGCGGTCGTCGTCGGCGCCCGTCTCGCCGCCCTCCCCCTGTCCGTGCATGCGGTTCCACGTGCGCGACCGGAAGAACCACTCGAAGAGCTCCGGCCCCCCGACGCCGAGCGGGTTCTCGAGGTCCTGGTCCGGGCCGGCGCCGAACCCGTCGAGCGAGACCGAGAAACTCCGGACGACCAGCTTCGACACGCCACTCACCTCCGCGCCTCGTAGAACTGCAGACAGACGCCCGACGGCACGACCATGTGAAACTCGCGGCGGCCCCACGGCTTTTCCTCGAGCGGTCCGACACGCGCCGGCGCATCTCGGTACTCGGCGTAGAGCGCGTCGAGGTCCGACACGCCGATGCTGAAGCTCGCGTTCTCGGCCCACCCGCGCTCGCCGTTGACGACCAGCAGGAACGCGACGCCCTCCCGGCGGATCCCGGCCATCGAGCCGTCCTGCCACTCGACGGCGAAACCCAGGTGCGTCGTGTAGAAGCCGAGCTCCGCCGCGAGGTCGCCGCCCGCCGGAATCAGCGGCGTGATCTCCCGAAGGGTCGCCGTCACCGGGGCGTCACGCCGGCTCGTGCCGCCGGAGGATGTCGTCGATCTCTTCGACCGTGAAGGTGTTGAGCTGGACGATCTTCGCATTCGCGCGGAGCGCGGGCGGCAGGATGCGGCGGGCCTCGTCCTTGCTGTCGACCTCCACCGTGATCCACGACCGGTGGTCGCCGTCGCGACATCCCCAGTCCGCGTTGGAGAGGTAGTGAGAGCCGCTCTTCAGAAAGACGTCGACGACGCGCGCGCACGCCGCCGGCGTCGCCTCGTGCGGAACCTCGATCAGGAACTTCGACGCCATGGCTCCTCCCCGCCCATCACCGCCGGTAGCCTATCTCGGGGCGGCCTCTTCCGGCTCCATCAGCTCCAGCCGGTTGCCGAACGGGTCGTGGACGTACACGCGCCGATACCCGGGCATCCGCGCGTCGTCGACGACCTCGACACCCGCCTCGCGCAGGCGCCGCGCGAACGCCGCCAGGTCCCGCACGAGAAACGCGGGATGCGCCTTCGACGCCGGACGAAAGTCCGCCTCGACCCCGAGATGCACCTTGAGCTCCCCGCGTTCGAACCAGACGCCGCCGCGCCGGGCGAGGTCGGGTGGCTTGGGGACCTCGGGAATCTGGAGGAGCCCGGCGTAGAACGCGCGCGCTTTCTCTTCCTCGCCGCGGGGCATCGCGAGCTGGACGTGGTCGATCTTGAGAATCGTCACGTGAGAAGATTATCGCCACGGCTTTCGCCGCCGCGCCAGGAGGCGTCATGAAGAGAGCCCTCGCTTTCAAGGCGTTGCCGCTGCTGCTCCTGTCCTTCGCCAGCCCGACCGACGCGTCGAAGCCGGAGGCCGCGCCCGCCAGCGCCGACTGCTCCTTCAGTCATCCGCAGCTGCCCGGAAGGTGCTGGACGACGGTGCCCGTGCCGCGCGGTTCCACCCTGCAGCAGACCTGCGACGGCGTGCTGCGCTGCATCAACGGCTCGTACTGTCCGGAGGCCGATCGCTACTGTCACAACCCGGGCGTGGCGAAAACCTGGAAACTCGAAGACGCCATCCCGACGAGGCCCCGCGTGAACTGCGCGTACAGCAACCCGACGTCGTCCGGCTGGTGCCGCTTGACCGCGCCCGTGCCGAAAGGCCTGACGCCGCAACAGGCCTGCGAAGCCGTGGTGCCCTGCCTGAACGGGAGCCCGTGCGACGGGTACATCCACGTCTGCGATCCCGACAACCGTTCCGGCTGGAAACTGGCGGAGGTCAGTCCCGCGCCGCCGCGCCCGACTCCCGCGCGCTGACGCCTTCGCGCGTCGCCGCCGTCCCGGTCACCCCCTGCGCCGGCTCGCGAGGATGCCGATCAGCATCAGCACGATCCCCGGCCAGAACGTCAGGAACGCCAGCAGGCCGAAGCCGATCGGATTCGGGTTCGGGTCCTTCGTGAGGCCGAGGCT
The DNA here is from genome assembly GCA_035500755.1 of Thermoanaerobaculia bacterium. Classification (GTDB taxonomy): domain Bacteria; phylum Acidobacteriota; class Thermoanaerobaculia; order UBA5066; family Gp7-AA6; genus DAHUXD01. The sequence goes on from DATJXB010000223.1 coordinate 7,353, forward strand.
CGCGAGCACGATCACCGCGACGAGCGGGCCGCTGCCGAGCACGATCAGAAGGGCGCCGACGACGAAGAATCGCGACTTCCAGAACGCCATCGCCTACGCCGCTCCCTCCATCACGCGAACGTCGCGCACCACCGCGCCCGTCAGGATCGCGGCGACTTGCTGGTACGCGGGATCCTCGTACGCCGCGACCGCCGCCGCGAGGCTCTCGAACTCGATGACGACGCAGCGCTGCGCCTCGGCCGCCTCGTAGAGGCGATCGGGAATGCCGCGGACGAGGATGCGGCCGCCGTTGCCGAGAATGATCGGCGTGCCGAGCTCCGCGTACCGCGCGAGCGCCGCCGGATTCGACACGGACCGATACGTGGTGACCCAGTAGCCTTTGGCCATCGTTCCTCCTCACGCCATCGCGCCGACGCCCGCCTCGAAATCCACGCGATCCCCGACGCGGATCGTGCCGCCTCGCACCACCGTCGCGTACACACCCGCGTTGGCCCGGTTCGAGCGGCCGACCGTCTTGAAGATGCGCGCGTCCCTCTCGGCCGTCTCCGGGTCGAGGTTGATCATGACGCAGCGCGGGTCGCACGACGTGACGCCGACGGCGGCCCGCGCGTCGCCGTCCCCGAAGAAGAGCGTTCCGCCCACCCAGGCGTCCTCGTCGAACGGCGCCGTGCTCCCGGTCTCGAGCAGGACGTTGGCGCGAAAGCGGCGCGGGTCGAGATCGAGGCCGACCTCGCGGCCGATGCCCGCGATCGTCGCGAGCGCGATCACCGAGAGCGCCGCCTCGTCGAAGATTCCGTGCTTGAGCCGCATGAGCTCGACGCCGGCCCCGAGGCGGCTCGCGATCTCCGCCGTCAACGCCGGGTCGCCGATCGCCAGCAACGCGCCGTCCGGGGTCCGCACGTGGGTGGGCAGCGGCTCGGGGGCGCTCGCGTCGAGCCCTTCGGGACGGTAGAGGATGAGCTCGGGAAGACGGCTTGCCGACAGCCACGGGAACCCGCTCACGTCGCCGACACGCCGGAACGCGAAGCGCCGGTCGCCCTCGAGCCCGTGCCAGCCGAGCACGGCGGATGGCGTCGGCACCCCGGCCATCGACTTGACCGGGTAGCGGACGATCTCGCGGACGCGGCCGACGCGGAACGCCACGGTCGGCTCAGGCCTCGGCGATCACGGCGATCGACACCTTCAGCCCCGGAAGGCGCGCCGGGAGCTTCGCGCCCTGGCGCGCCGGCGGGTTCGACGGGAACCACCGCAGCCACTCCTCGTTCATCCCGGCGAAGTCGTCCTCGTCGGCCAGGACGACCGTCGCGCTGACGATCTTGTCCATCGAGCTGCCCGCCGCTTCGAGGATCGCCTTCACGTTGGTCAGGCTCTGCCGCGTCTGCTCCTGGATCGTCGCGCCCTGGATCGCGCCGGTCGCGGGGTCGTGCGGCGCGGTGCCCGACACGAAGACGAGCCCCGCCGCCTTCACGGCCTGGCTGTAGGTGGCCGGCGACTTCGCGGCGTTGGGCGTGTTCACGATCTGACGAGGCATCGGCGCTCCTTTCCGAAACGCGAATTCTGGCATGGCCGGATCGCGCTCCCGGCCCCGACACTCAGGCTCTGGAGCGCCTCGGGCGCGCCGCAAAGACGATGAAACCCCCGAGGAGCACCGCCGCGAAGCCCCAGGCGCGCATGAGCCAGGGTCCCGCCGCCGCAAACCATCCCATGATCACGCGCTCGCCTTCGGCGCCGGCGAAGGGTGTCGCGAGTCCGCCGGCGGCGATGAGGGCGCCGACGATCCAGAGCGCCTTCGGCATCCTCGAGGCCCGCGCGGCGCGTATCAGGACGACGCCGGAAGCCACGCGCACGAGCGCCGCGACGTAGATCGCCGGAGGCGTCTGGAAGACCGCGATCGCCTGAACGAAGCTCTCCGGGGCGACGACCCCGAGCGCTCCGAGCGCGGCGATGAAGGCGCCGATCGCGAGCGCGGCGGCGGTCATTGCCTCGGCCCCGCCTCGCCGTCCCGGGAGGACGCCGCCGCGGCCGCGAGATCGTTCACGGGAATCTCGGGAACGGCGCCGGCAAACACCATCTTCACGGGCGACTCGTCCACGGCCGGTTCCGGTACGAATCGGCGACGACCCAGCCCGCGGCCGTCAGCGCCCAGGAGACGACGAACTCGGACCACTGAAACGGGTTCGGGCCCGCGAGGACGACCGGCACCCACACCAGCAACGTGAAGAGCCCCATCTGCAAAGCCGACAGCGCGGCCGCGAGGCTCGCCCGCACGCCGGCGACGATCGCCACGCCCGCCGCGATGAAAGTCACGCCGGTCAGGTACGCCCACGCGACGCGCCCCGGCATCCAGGCGGGGACGTCGTCGATCGTCGGCTGCAGATAGAGGAAGTGAGCCAGCCCGAAGGGAATCAGGGCCAGGCCGTAGAGCCTCCGCGCGACGCGAAGGCCTCGATCTCCCGTCGCGAAGCGAAAGAGCCTCTCGTCTCCCGCGAACCACGCGAAGAGCACCCAGGCCGCCGCCGTCATCGCCGCCGTCTGGCAAGCGGCCCACCAGTGGTCGACGGTGAACGAGACGACCATCCCGGGCACGCGCAGGAGCAGCAGCCAGAGCAGGAAGTATCCGAAGAGAACGCGGGACGCGGCGGCGGCCGGGCGCCGCAGGAACAACCCGACGCCGCACAGGAGCGGCACGAGCGCGCAGAGATAGACGAGGGCCGCGCGCCCCGGCATGCCCTCGGGCACCGGCGGCCAGATCGGCGAGAAGTCGCGCGTCACGAGGCCCATGAGCCCGAGCGCGACCAGCGTCGCGGCAAAGACCGCGTGCCCCGGGCTCGCGAGACGAACGGCTCTGCCGTCCGTCATCGCGTCGCGCGGCTGGCGCCTTCGAGCGGCCTCGGAAAAGCAGAGGACGACACGACGAGGCTCGCGAGAAAAGCGACGAGGCCCACGCGAAGGGCGACCCCGAGCGTTCCCCGGCTTCTCGCGGTCGAGGGCATGCGTGATCCTCCCGCGAAATCATAGCCTCTGGTAAACGGTCCAGGAGAGCTCCCGCGGCATCGGAACGGCGCGCGCGAGGTCGAACCGTTCTGCCGCCCACGCCGTCAGCTGCGGCAGGCACGTTTGCGAACGCCTTGCGCCGGCGTCCTGCTACCTGGGCTCGATCGGCTCGTCGGACGACGCGAGCGCGCTCGCATCCTCGGTCCCGCCGCCGGGGCGCTGGCGGCGCTGCTTGACCCGGTACGCGAGCCAGTGAGCCAGGATCAGCAGCGCGCCGATCAGAGAGCCCGGAATCCATTTCTCGAGCATGTCGCCCCCGGCGATTCGAATCGACGCGACCTACCTCAGCGCCTCCAGACGACTCTGCAGCGCCGCCGACAGGTCGCCGTCGTCCCAGGTCATTCCCGCCGTCTCACAGAAGCCCGCCGCCTGGCCGCCGACGTATTGCTCGTACCCCGACGTCCGGATCGTGGCGAACGGAGCCCATTCGGCCTTGCCGGCGGCCCCGGCCTGGAACTCGCCGCACAGCCGGTACTGCTTCGCCCCGTTCGCCGCCGTGAGATAGCCGCTGCGCACGTGGCGAACGCCGGCCGGCTGCGGCGGGTGCGCGTGGAAGTCCGCGGCGGCGGACGTCAGCAGGTACTCGACGGCAGGATTCGGCGCTGTCGACGCTGCCGGCGTTTGCGGGCGCGTGAGCCGAACCTGGCCGAACGGAACGTATGCGCCGTCCTTGTGGACGTTGTCGAGCTTCCACGTCCAGGCCCGAGCCGGAGCGTCGTAGGCGAAGACGTTGCTGAACGAGACCGACCCGTCGGGATCGCGGAAGAGGAACGGGATCGAATCCCCGCTCCGCTTGCCGCGGCCGATGGCCGACGGGATGAGCCCGCCGCCGCCCGTCGAATCGAGCCAGAGGCACTGAAACTCACCCGTGGCCTCGTCGACGCCGAGCAGGACGACTGCCTCGTATTGCGGCTTGCCCTTCGCGTCGGTCTCGCGCGAGCGCTCGTGCAGTTCGAGGTAGAGCCCGTCGAGAATCCAGGTCGCGGCGACGTCGTGCGTCGTCGTCTTCCCGGCGAGCGTTCCGCGGAGGACCCACGAACCGGCGAGACGCTCGAGAAACGCGTGCCCGGCCTCGCCCGGAACCGCCGCGAGGAGATTGGCCTGCAGCAGGAAAACGGCAAGAACGCCGAATCGCCGCGCGCTCATCACCTAGGCCAGCTCGTCGCTCAACGCGAACGGATGCTCGAGGCCGTGTCCGACGGAGGAGGCGCCGTCGCCCGCGAGGCCCCGCAGCTCTCCGGTCGCCGAGCCGGGGAGGACGACGTAGGACTCCGTCGCGTGGCCGCCTTCGAAGAGACCCGTGCGCTGCAGGACGAACGTGCCGCTCTTGCCGCCGAGCCGCGCGGCGATTCTCTCGAGCCCGACGAAGGCCGCCGTGCCGTCGCCGCGGTACATCATGAGGTACTCGGCCTGGGCCTCCCCGTCGATGTCTCCCGTGTAGAGCTTGACGACGCGGGCGCGCGTGAGCTTCGGGGCCCCCGGTTCCTCGCTATAGGCCTTCTCGTCCCAGCTCTGGATGGCGAACCGGGCGTTGGCAACGTTCTTCATGCGTTCCTCCCGCGGCACGCGTCAACGCGCGCGCCGCTCCCCGAGCCAGCCGGGCAGAGCGGCCGCCTGCCGGATCCACTTCGCCATCTGCGCCTCGTCGAGGTCGTCCTTGCGCACGTCGATCCAGCGCGCTTCCTTGCCCGTTCCTCCGGGAGGCGGCGGCTCGAGCGCCGTGCCGCGGAAGAAGCTCACCTTGACGTACTCCGTGAAGACGTGGAACGCGAGGAACCAGCCCCGGCCCTCGACGCCATAGAAAGGAGAATTCCACTTGACGGCCTTCGTCGCGCCGGGGACATGTCGCGTGACGAGCGCGTCGAGGCGGCGCCCGACGCCGCGCTTCCATCCGGGCATGGCCGCGATGTAGGCGCGCACCGGGGCGGCGCCCTCGGCCTTCGCGATCTGCGGATTGCCGCCGGCGAGACGGACCGGGGGACGCTTCGCGCGCCCGCGGGACGGCGGCGTCTTCATCGGCGGGGCGCCGGATCCTTCCGGGGCTCGGCGCTCAGCCATCTCGCCGCCGCCTCGGCGCTGTCGTCGGGCCGCGTGTTGAACGCGACGCGCGCTCCGGGCGCCGCTTTGTGAACCGCGTTGACGACCGCCTCGAAAACGGTCAGGCCCTTCGGCGGCAGCCGCACGCCGGCGCCGATGACGACGCAGTCGTAACTTCCGGCCGCGAGAAACCGCTCCACTTCCGCTCCGGCCGATTCGTCCGCCTGGATGGAGAGCAGATCGGCGTCCCAGCCTCGTGAAGCGAAACCCTTCATCGAGACTTCGATTCCGGCGCGAACCTTCTCAGCGGTCATGCCGGGCGGCAGAGCGGGGTCGTTGTAGTCGACGGCGGCGGGGTCGTAGCCGATGAGAGCGACGCGCGTCATGAGACTCCTCCCTTTTGTCCGACTCTGCCGCATCTTAGTCGGGTGAGCCCACGGCGCGCCCCGAAACCGTGCGTCCTGGCTGCCGCAGGCCAGCCAGGACGAGAAGCACGGTGGCTGCCGCCACGGCGATCGAACCCGCGAAGACGCCGACGAACCGAAGCAACAGAATCGTGTCGGCGGCGGGGATGAGCCCGCACGCGAGGATCACGCGGCGGCTGCCGGCGACGCCGCTCGCCAGCGCCGCGACGATGGCGAGGACGATCAGGTGCGCCGAGTACATCAGCCATAGAGCGCTCACGGCGTTGACGAGGCCGGGCGCAACGCCGGCAGCGGCGACGGCGCCGGTCACCGGCGCGTAGCCCGCGCCGTGAATGGCCGCCGTGGCCAGGAGCAGGACGGCCGCGGCGAGAACGAGCCATCGACTGGGTTGAACGGGCGCAGCCACGGCAGTTCTTCTCCGTCACTTTCCCGGCGCGTGCTTCGCCTTGAACGTCGCTCTCTGGGTCACGTACACGCGGATCGGACTTCCGGACTCTTTGCACCGCGCCGGCTGGTAGCGCCATTGTCGGAAGGCGTCGGCCGCGAACCGGGCGAGCGTCTCGTTCGGGCTCTCGAGGATCTTCAGGTCGGCGATCTCGCCTTCCGTCGTGATCGCGGAATGCGCGACGACCGTGCCCTCGATGCCCTGGCTCTCGAGGAAGTCCGGGTATTGCGGCTCGACGCGATGCACCAGGACGGGTGCTTCGATCTCCTCGCAGCCCTCTTCGGGCGTCGCCGAGGGCGTCTCGGACGGCGCCGGCCGCGGCGTCGGGGTGGGCGTCGGCTCCGGCGCTGCGCCGAGGAGCACGACGAAGGCGGCGACCGTTCCCGCGGCGACGCGAAGCGAGCTCACTCGCCCGGCGGCGGCTGCCACAGCTCGACCTTGTTGCCCTCCGGGTCGATGACCCAGCCGAACTTCCCGAACTCGGAGTCGTCGGTCTTGTCGAGGACGTTGCAGCCCTCGGCCCGAAGCGCCGCGAGCAGCGCGGCGAGATCGTCGACCCGGTAATTGATCATGAACGGTGCCTTGCTCGGCGCGAACTGGTCGCTGCCGGCGGGCGCGATCAACCAGGCCGTGGTTCCCTTGACCGGGTTGCCGTTGGCGTCCGCCCACGTGAACGCGGCTCCGCCCCAGGCCTGAACGTCGATGCCGAGGTGAGTCTTGTACCAGGCGCCCAGCGCGGCCGGATCCTTCGCGTGAAAGAAGACCCCTCCGATCCCGGTAACTCTCTTCACGACGTCCTCCTCGGATTTCTGCAGGGTGCAGAGCGTATCGCCTTCCGCGGTCGGCGGCCGGCAGGCCTACTTCGGCGTCAGCAGGCTCCGCGTGATCTTCGGCTCGACGACCGTGCCGTTCATCAGAACGACGATCGTCGCCTCCCCGAGCGGCAGAGGGTGCCCTGCCACCATGCGGCGAAACATGAGGACGTAGAACCACCGGTTCGGGGAGTCGGCGGACTGGACCTGCTGGAGCTGCACGCTCCAGAGGAGGCTCTCGCTCTCGGTCCAATCGGGATGGTCCGCCTTGAGCGCCTTTCGGGCCACGCCGACCGCGCGTGAAATCGGAAGCGGCGGGGAATCCTTGTCGGGAACCCAGGGCGGCACCTGCGCAAAGTCGGCGGCCGGCACCGAATATTCCTTCATCGGCCCGCCCGGCGCGCCGATGCCCCAGATCGTGATCTCCGGCGCTCCCGACGGAGCGTGGGCGGAACTCTGCGCGACGGCTCCCAGGAGAAGACATGC
>DATJXB010000224.1:0-16041 GCA_035500755.1 Thermoanaerobaculia bacterium
GCCGGTGCCCGGACTCCCCGAGCCCGGCGCGTACGTCACCTGGTTCAGGATGGTCATGTTGCCGTTGACGGCGTTGCGGCGAAGCTCGGTGAAGCGCACGCCCGCCTGGTACGTCGCGGCCGAGGTCGGGTCGACGCCGCTGACGTTGACCGTCCAGTTGCAGACGAACGACTGCACGCCGCCCGCCAGCGTCCGGTAGGCGACGCGGTGCATCATCCGGTCCGCGATGCAGTCGACGCCGTCGCCCGACCCGGCCGGGGGCGGCTGCTCGATGCACGCGCGCGAGCCCGGAGATCGGGCGTCGAACGAGGCCGTCGGCAGGTCCGGCCGCGCGGTCAGCGTGGAGCTTCCCGGGTCGGCGAAGTCCACGTGAAATTCGTAGATGCGGAGCGCGTCGAAGGGATCGCCGAACTCGTCGGCGCGAAACTCGAAGAAGAGGTTCGGCGTTCCCGGCGGCGGCGGCGTCAGCCCGTCGACGTCGCTCGGCAGCATGCCGCCGGCGGTCGGGTCGATCGGGAAATAGTCGAAGTAGACGTACGCGGCAGTCGGGTCGCCGACGAGCATCTTCGAGCGGTCGAAGGCGAGGAGGCCCGCGCCCGCGTAGGCGCTGCCGCCGATCGTGAACTGGTTGTCCGACATGTAGTAGCCGTCGGGCCACACGCCGAGGTGCGGGTAGTCGTTGACCTTGTCGGGCATGTGGAAGTCGTAGAGGTAGAAAGCACCGGTGGGGTCGGCGGTCTGCGAGACGGCGATGCACTGGTGAAAGGGCGGCTGGAATCCGTTGGGCAGGCCGAACTGGCTGACGATCCATCGGTCGGCGAGGGAGTCGTAGAGGACGATCGGGTCGCCGTACTGGCCGCCGCAGCCCGCGCCGAGGGGCGCAAAAAAAGTCGAGAGATTCACGAGATCCGTCAGGGGATTGCCGTCCTTGTCGTAGACGCGCAGGACCGTGTTGACCGCCTGGACGAAGTGGTTGGGGCCGACGTCGCCGACCGTGTCGGGGGGCACGAAGCGGCCGCCGACGGTGGCGGCTTCGTCGGCGCTGATCGCGGCAAACGTTCCGCTCGGACCGGGCATCGCGTTCGGCGTCTCGGCGAGCGGCGCCGCCGGTGCCTCGCCGCGGCCCGGATAGAACGGCCCTTTGGAACGCGGCAGCCGGTCGTTGTCGCGAATCCATTCGGCCGGGATCGTCGAGTCGGGCGGCATCTTGGAGGCGAGGTCGCGCACGCGAGCTGAGACGGCGAATCCGGCGGCGCGGGCGGTGGTGGGGGCCGAGGTTCGCGGCGCCGCCGCCTGCGTCGACGACGCGACGCCGACGACGAGCGCTACCAAAACCAGAACGCGGGACAACCAGGTCCGGCGGGTTCGGAATCTCACAGGCTCTCCGTTCGTCGCAAAAAAAATCAAGCGTAGCGGGCCGGCCGCCCGACGTCAACAGGGACGACCGTATATGGCCGGCGCTTGCTCAGGGACGGATCGGGCCCTTGAAGACCTGTCCGCCCTTCATCACGAAGAAGACCTTCTCCGTCATGTGGATGTCCTTGAGCGGATCCCCCGGAACGGCGACGATGTCGGCCTGTTTTCCCTTCTCGAGCGTGCCGATCCGGTCGGTGAGGCCGAGCAGCTCGGCCGCCGACGGGCCGGCGGTGCGGAGCGCGGCCGCCGGGCTCATGCCGAGGTCCACCATCAGGCCGAACTCGCGGGCGTTCATCCCGTGCGGCGACACCGCCGAGTCCGTGCCGAAGGCGATCTTGACGCCGGTCTTCAGCGCGCGCCGGAACATGTCGTCGTGCGCCTCGAAGGCCGCCTTCGCCTTGGCCGCGACCTCGGGCGGGAACCGCTCGAGCTTCGCGCCCGTCCAGACCCCCGCCAGGCACGTCGGCACGAGAAAGGTGCCCTTCGACTTCATCAGCGCCAGCGTCTCGTCGGTCAAGAACGAGCCGTGCTCGATCGAGTCGATTCCGGCCTTGACGGCGGCGCGCGCCGCGAGGTCGCCGTGCGCGTGCGCGGCGGTCTTGCGCTTGAGGCGATGCGCCTCGTCGATGATGGCCGTCAGTTCCTCGTCGGTCAGCTGGGGAGCCGCCACGTCGTCGCCGAGCGAGAGGACGCCGCCGGAGGCGCACATCTTGATCACGTCCGCGCCGTACTTCACGTCCAGGCGCACGGCCTGGCGGCCCTCGTTGGCACCGTGCAGGACGCCTTTCTCCATCCCCGGCTCGGGACCGAACGTGTTCGGCGGGAAGCCGGTCTGGTCGCAGTGGCCGCCCGTGGCGCCGAGGGCGTAGCGGGCGACGAGCATGCGCGGACCGGGGACGATGCCGGCGTTGATCGCGTTGCGCAGGCCGACGTCGAGGTCGTCGGAGGACCCGACGTCGCGGACGGTCGTGAAACCGGCCTCGAGGGTCTTGCGGGCGTTGACCGAGGAGTCGAGCGCCTGCTCCGCGACCGGGCGCCGCAGCCCGTTGAAGAAGTCGAGGATGTAGTTCTCGCCCGACTCGCCGGTCAGGTGCGTGTGGGAGTCGATGAACCCGGGCAGGAGGGTGGCGTCGCCGAGGTCCACGACGGTCGCGCCCGCGGGAATCGCCAGGCCCGACCCGGCGGCGGCGATCTTGCCGTCCTGCACGACGACCACCGCGTTCGGGAGCGTCGCGTCCGAGCGGCCGTCGAACATCCGCGCCGCGCGAAGCACGGTGATGGCCGGCGTCGGGACCGGCGTCGGCGCCGGCGTCTGCGCGGCGAGGACCAGGGGAGCGGCGAACGCCGCCGCGAACAGGGAGAACCGCTTCATCGCATCTCCTTCGGGGCCGCCGCGGCGGCCCGGCCTCGCGCGGCGTAGACGATCGCGCCGGCGGCGAGCGCGATCGCCCCGGCGACGAAATTCTTGGTCTCGGCGGCCGACAGGAAAGCCAGGCAAATGACGAGCGCCAGGATCGGGATGACCGGGCCGCCCGGCAGACGGACGGTGCGCGGCGTCGCGGGGAGCTTCCGGCGCAGAACCGGCACCGCCACACAGGTGCCGATGTACGTCGCCAGGCGCGCGATCGTCGAGAGCACGGCGAGCTCCTCGGCGACGCCGAGGGCGCCGGGCCGCAGAGCGTGCAGGACCGCGTCGACCGCGATCAGGCCGAGCGCCACGCCCGTCTGCGTCAGGATCGCGACGTGCGGCGTTCGGTACCGCGGGTGGATCCGCGCGAAGACGCGCGGCAGCCGTCCGGTCTCGGCGAGCGCGTAGAGGTAGCGCGGTCCGGCGAGCACCGTGTTGTTGTTCGTTCCGAGGACCGACAGCACCGCGCCGAGCGTCAGCAGGAAGCCGCCGAGCGGCCCGAGGAGCAGCCGCCCCGCGTCGGCGAGCGGCGTCTGCGAGCGCCCGAGGTCCGGGACCGTTCCGATCGCGACCAGCTGGACCAGCGTGTAGATCGCCGTCACGAGGAGAATCTGGGTCACCAGCGCGAACGGGACGTCGCGGCGCGGATTCTTGAACTCGCCCGCCGGCGCCGCCGTGTTCTCGAAGCCGGCATAGGCGTAGAGGACGAGCAGCGCCGCCTTCGTGAAGTTCTGCGGCGCGGGCGCCGGCACCGGGAAGACGCGGTTCCACGAAATCGCGAAGACGCCGACGGCCACCAGCAGCACGAGCGGCAGCGTCTTGCCGAGCGACAGGACGACGGCCGTGCGCGCGCCCGACTTGATGCCGACGACGTTGATCCAGGTCAGCGCGAGCAGCGGCAGGACGATCGTCAGCGCCTGGCCGAGGCCGTGGTTCGCGCCGTCCCAGAGATAGCCGACCGCGCGGGCGAAGAAGACCGACAGGCTCGCGATCGACGCCACGCGCGCGATCCACGTCATCCAGCCGACCTCGAAGCCGACGAACTCGCCGAAGGCCGCGCGCGTGTACACGATGGCGCCGCCGGGCGTGTCGAACAGGCTCGCCGCCTCGGCGAAGCACAGCACGAGAAGCAGCACCGCCACACCCGCGGCAAGGATCGCCCAGATGCTGGCCGGCCCGAGCAGCGTCGCCGCCGCCACCGGCAGGATCAGATAGACGCCGCTCCCGATCACGTCGTTGACCGAGAGAGCCACGATCTCCCAGCGCGAAACCGCGCGCAGGAAACCGGGAGATGGATCGGGCGAGCTCAAGTGGCGTGGATTCTAAGACGGGAATGCCTCCCCTCGCGCCTCCCGCATCCCGGCATATACTCCCCCGCCCTATGCTGCGCGCCGGAATCGTCGGCCTTCCCAACGTCGGCAAATCCACTCTCTTCAACGCCCTGACGCGGACGCGGAAGGCCGAGGCGGCGAACTACCCGTTCTGCACGATCGAGCCGAACGTCGGCGTCGTGACGGTACCGGACGCGCGGCTCGAGCCGCTCGCGAAGATGTCGAAGTCCGAACGGATCATTCCGGCGACCGTCGAGTTCGTGGACATCGCGGGCCTCGTCAAGGGCGCGTCGCAGGGCGAGGGCCTGGGCAACAAGTTCCTGCAGCACATCCGCGAGGTGGACGCGATCGTCGAGGTCGTGCGCTGTTTCGAGGACAAGGACATCGTCCACGTCTCCGGCGCCTTGAATCCCGTCGCCGACATCGAGACGATCCAGACCGAGCTCGTCCTCGCCGACCTCGAGGCCGTCGCCCGGGCCAGGGACAAGCTCGAGAAGAGCGCCCGCGGCGGCGACAAGGAAGCGAAGGAGGCGCTCGCCGTCGCCGAGAAGCTCGTCGCGCACCTCGACGGCGGCCGCCGGGCGCTGACGGCGCCGCTCTCGGAGGACGAGAAGGCCGCGGCGCGGCGCTTCTCGCTCCTGACGATGAAGCCGATGCTCTTCGCGTGCAACGTCGCCGAGAGCGAGCTCGCCGACGCCGAGACGTCGTCGCCCCACGTCCGCGCGGTCCGCGAGTTCGCGAAGACGCACCTCGGCACCGAGGCCGTCGTCGTTTCGGCCGCGATCGAGTCCGAGCTCGCCGAGCTCCCGGACGCGGAGGCGAAGGAGTACCTGACCCACCTCGGCGTCGCCGACTCGGGCGTTTCGTCCCTGATCCGCGCGGCGTACCACCTGCTCGGCCTGCGGACCTACCTGACGGCGGGCGAGAAGGAGACGCGCGCCTGGACGATCCACGCGGGCGACACCGCGCCCCAGGCGGCCGGCGTCATCCACACGGACTTCGAGAAGGGCTTCATCAAGGCCGAGACGGTGGCCTACGACGACCTCGTGGCCTCGGGCTCGATGGCCGCCGCGAAAGAGAAAGGACTCGTCCGCCAGGAAGGCAAGGAGTACGTCGTCCGCGACGGAGACGTCATGCTCTTCAAGTTCAACGTCTAGAATCCGCCGTGATGTACCGGCGCGCCATCGTCCGCCGACCCGCCGAGAACTTCGCCGACGGCCTCACGACCCAGGACCTCGGCGTCCCCGACGTCGCCCGCGCTCTCGAACAACACGCCGCCTACGCCGCGGCGCTCGAGCGCTGCGGCCTGATGGTGACGCGTCTCTCGCCCGACCCGCGGTACCCCGACTCGACGTTCGTCGAGGACACGGCGATCCTGACGCCGCGTGGCGCGGTCCTGACGCGCCCGGGAGCGCCGCCGCGCGCAGGCGAAGTGGGCGCGATCGAGCCGGCGATCCGCTGCTTCTATCCGGGCCTGCCTCGGATCGAGGCGCCCGGCACCGTCGACGGCGGCGACGTCTGCGAGGCCGGCGACCACTTCTTCATCGGGATCTCGGAGCGGACGAACGCCGACGGCGCGCGCCAGCTCGCCGGGCATCTGGCGCGCCTCGGCTACACGTCCTCCGAGATCGACGTGCGGGGCGTCGCCGGGATCCTGCACCTGAAGAGCGGGATCGCGGCGCTCGACGCGCGGCGGCTCGTCCTGATCCGCGCGCTCGCCGCACATCCCGCGTTCGCCGGATTCGAGCGCCTCGTCGTCGAGGACGCCGAGGCCTACGCCGCCAACTGCGTGCGCGTCAACGACCACCTGCTCGTCGCGTCCGGATATCCGCGCTTCGAAGCGGCCGCGCGGAAGACCGGCCTCGACGCGATCGCGCTCGACATGTCGGAGTTCGCGAAGATGGACGGCGGCTTGAGCTGCCTGTCGCTGCGCTTCTGGAGCTCCTGACACCCGCCGCCGCTCAGAACCCGTCGACGGCGGCAGCCTCACCGGCACGGCGGCGTTCCGAGCGCCCTTCTCCCTCGCCCTCCCCCCACGATGGGGGGAGAGGGTTCTTGCTTCAGGCGCGAATCCGCTGCACGAACCAGCAGAGCCCGACCGCGGCGATCGCGATCGAGCCGGGGATCACGACACGGCGGCGATACCACGGCTGCCTGCCGAACGGCAGCCCGACGAGGAGAAACGCGACGGCGATCACGGTGAGCTGGCCGAGCTCGACGCCCGCGTTGAACGACAGGAGCGCCGGAACGAATTCCGCCCGCGGCAGCCCGAGCTGCGACAGGACGCCGGCGAACCCCATCCCGTGCAGGAGCCCGAAGCCGAAGACGAGGGCGACCCGCCACGGCGTCAGCGCCGGGGTGACGACGTTCTCGACGGCGACGTAAACGATCGACAGCGCGATCAGCGGCTCCACGATCCGGGGCGACAGCGAGACGACGCCGTAGATCGTCAGCGCGAGCGTGATCGTGTGCGCCACCGTGAAGGCCGAGACCTGGAGCAGCACCGGCTTCCAGCGCACGGCGAGCAGGAAGAGGCCGAGCACGAAGAGGATGTGGTCGGTCCCCTTCGGCAGGATGTGGGTGAAGCCGAGGGCGAGGTACGTCCGGACGACGTCGAGCCGCGAGACGGGCGCGATCCCGGCCGCGAGCGTGAAAGGCCGGCTCCCGGCGGCGCCTTCGATCCACTGACGCGCCGCCTGCGCTTCGCCCTCCGTGCGGATCGTCAGCATGTAGGTGCCGACGCTCCCCGCGTTCGTCCACGTGAAGACGCGGGCGCCGGCCGGCACGTCGCCGGAAAACCGGAGCGTCAGCTCGGGCGCGTCCGCGGCGGCCGCCGCTCCGGCCTCGGGAAGCACGAGCGCGACGCGCGGACGGGCCGGGACGCCGTCGAAGGCGATCCGCACGCCGTCGATCGCGGCGCCGACGAGCCCGCCCACGCGCCGCTCGAGGTCGGCATCGAGGTTCTCGACCGGCCGCCAGCGCGGGTCGATCGACGCCCCGGCGCCGAAACCCGGCGGCAGGTGCTCGCGGTCCACGATCGCATCGATCGCGTAGCGGCCGCCCTTTTCGAAGCGCGCGACGACGCGGATCGTACCGAGCTCGTGCGCCGCCGCGCCGCGAGGGCGGCCGGCGACGAGCAGCAACGCGGCAAGGACGAGCCGCCGCGTCACTCGGCTCTTGCCGGCGCGGTCGGGCCCGGAACCTCGAAGGTCAGCGACGCCCAGACGCTCCGCCAGTCGGCACTCGGGTCCCCGGCGACGGCGACCATGTGGACCGCCTCGACGAGCCAGACGCCGTCCTTCGGCAGCACCAGTCGGACGCGTCCGTCGCCGTCGGTGCGCTGCCAGAGGCGCGCGTCGGGCGCGCCGTACGGGAGCGCGGCGACGAGGGCGCCCGCGAGCGGCTTGCCCTGATCGAGGAGACGCACGGGCAGCGTGTCGCCCGCCTTCAGGGCGTAGGGGTTCCTCTCGGGCACGAGCTCGAGCGTCAACCCGAGCACGCGGTCGTAGCCGGAATCGCCGGTGCCGCCCGCCTGAACGAGGCACTTGGCGGCGCGCGAAACCTTCTCCTTCGACGACGTCGCGCTCTCGCCGCGCCGGGCGCGCGCCTCGATGACGGACTCGAGGCCCTCTTCCTCGAGGTACTCCTCGAACTTCGCCGCCTCGAGCGAGACGGCGCTCTCGAGGCTGCGGTACGCGATCACCCCGAGACCGGGGTGCTCGATCCGCACGCTGCCGGCCGGATCGTCGGCGGCGTGACCGGCCACCGGGACCTCGCCCGAGTCCGTCACGAAGACGAACCGTTCGATCATCGCGGGGTTGCGCGGGAGGACGTCGCCCCGGAACCGCCGGCCCACGACGAGTCGAACGCCGAGCGTCGAGTCCACCGCGGGACGAAAGCTCGTCGGCTCGATCCAGAAGTCGTGAGCGCGCAGCGGCGCCGCCGCGGCGACCGACAGCACGATCGCCGCCGCGGGCGCGCCCGCGAGCCTCATGGCGCCGGGGCTCGGCGCAGCTGGACCGTCACGATCTTCTTGAAGCGCCCGCGCGCCTCCGCCTCGCTCCACTCCATGCTCCAGGCGTCCTGGCCCAACCCCTTCCAGACGACGCGCAGCGTGCGCGCCCGCCCCTCCCGCGCGTCCTTGCCCCGGAAGACGAGGTCGCCGCCCTCGAAGCGGCCCGTCAGGCGCAGGACGCCGGGGAAGGCGCTGTGGATCTCCTCGTAGTCGTAGACCTTGCGCGGCGGGCTCCAGGCGAGGATCACGAGCGCCGTGACACGGCCCATCGGGTTCTGGGCGTCGTAGTCGGCGAGGACCGAGAAGCCGCCGGGGCCCGGCCGGATCTTGAGGGTCCCGTGCCCGCCGGGACCGGGCTCGCCCTCGTAGCTGCCGCGCTTGTAGCGCGTCGGCTCGGTCCACGTCTCGTCGAAGGTCCAGGTCCCGGACAGCGCCGCGAGCTTGCGCATTTCGGGAGCGGGCGCGACGAATCGGACGGCGTTGCGAGAGTGCTCTTCCTCCTCGTCGTCCCGGCTCGCGGCGGGCATCGCCGCCAGAGAGCGCGCGCCGAAAAGGCCCAGAAGCCCCAGGAGCGCCGCCGCCGGGAGGAGCCGCCTCATCCCCGGGCCACGTACCGGTCGAAGAGCTCGACCTCGGCGCGGCTGCCGATCGCGACGGGCATCCGCTCGTGGAGCGTGGCCGGCGCCACGTCGAGGACGCGCGCGAGGCCCGTCGAGGCGCGGCCGCCCGCCTGTTCGACGACGAGCGCGAGCGGGTGGCATTCGTAGAGGACGCGCAGCTTCCCGCCGCCATGGCCGCCGTCGGAGCCGTCGCCGGGATAGAGGTAGACGCCGCCTTCGAGCAGGAACCGGTGGACGTCGGCGACCATCGACGCCGAGTAACGCGTCGCGTACGAGCGCCCGGTCTCCGGATCGGGCGTTTTCAGGTGCTCCACGAACGCCCGCACGGCCGGGGGCCACGCGTGCGCGCGCCCCTCGTTGACGGCGTAGCCCTTGCCGCGCTCGGGCATCCGGACCCGGCGGCGCGTCAGCAGGAACTCGCCGATCGTCGGCTCGAGCGTGAAGAGATGCACGCCGGCGCCGCTCGTGTAGACGAGCAGGATCGCCGGCCCGAAGAGAACGTACCCGGCGGCCGACTGCTCGTGGCCCGCGCGCAGCAGGTCGCCCACCGTGCCGTCGCGGCGCGGGCGGATCGAAAAGATCGTGCCGAGCGCCCCGTTGACGTCGATGTTCGAGGAGCCGTCCATGGGGTCGAAGAGCACCGCGTACCGGCCCTGCGCGAGACTCCCGCCGTAGACGTGCGGCTCCTCCATCTCCTCCGACGCCGCGAGCGTGACGAGGCCGCCGTAGTCGAACGTCTCGAGGAGGATGTCGTTGGCGAGGACGTCGAGCTTCTTCTGCTCTTCGCCCTGGACGTTCGAGGCGCCGGCCGAGCCGAGCGCGCCCGTCAGCCCCGCGCGGGCGAGCGCGGCGGCGATGCGCTTGGCCGCGACGCCGAGGCGCATGAGCAGGAGCGAGAGCTCGCCCGTCGACCCGGGATGCGAGCGCTGCTCCTCGAGGATGAACCGGTCGAGCGTGATCGGCGCGGACGACATGCGCGGACGGTCTACTTCTTCTGCCGCGTGATCTTCCAGCGGCCGGTCGAGATCGTCCCGGCGTTCTGCGGCGTCGTCGTGAACGTGCCCGAGATCGAGTCGCCCGCCAGGCGCCCCACGAAGGTCGTCTGGACCATGCAATCGCACGACGGATCGCGGTAGGGGTCCATCGTGCCGCGCAGCGTCCCGCCGGTCGCGGACACGAAGCTGATCGTCAGGATCTGCGGCATCGTCTTCAGCGCGTCCGCGCCGGTCGACGAGCCCTGAAGGTCTTCTTTCGGCTTCATGAGGACGTCGCCGCGCGCGACCTTGTCGCCCGAGCGCAGCTCGAAAACGATCGAGCCGGTGCGCCCGGTCTCGGTGCTCGAGTAGTCGCCGACCCAGCGCCCGGCCAGCGCCGAAACGTCGGAGCCTTCGACGGGAACGGGCGGCGCCGGATTCGACGACGCGCACGAGGCGGACAGCGCGGCGGCGAGGACGGCAGCGGCAAGCGCGCGGCGGTGGAGCATGGACGCACCTCTCATTTCCGGAATCTTATCGCCCGGTCGAGGCGCGTCAGCGGCTGCCCGCCCAGGCAAACCACGCGGGCTTGGGATCGCCCGCCGCCGTCTGGAGCCCCCGGTGCGCGAAGAACGCGGCGCGGGCCCGGTCCCCCACGCGCACGACCTCGTTCGTGCCGGCGGGCTCGGCCGGCCCGTCGCGCAGGCCGACGTAGCGCGCAAAGAGCAGGCGGCGCCCGTCCGCCTTGGCGACGTACCGGCGCAGTCGCGCGACGAAGTCCGCCTGCGCGTCCGGGCTCGAGCCGTTCTCCGACGACGAGGAGTAGCTGACCGTCGGAAAAGCGATCGGACGGCCGCCCGAGCCCTGGAGCAGGTCCGCCCAGTCCTTCTCGAGGGCCGACGGGGACCGGTGCTCGAAGGCCTTGCCGCGGACGAAGGGACAATAAATATAGAGAAGGAGCGGGCTCCTCTGGTGGAGCGCGGCGGCGACCGTCGGCGCCGGGCTCTCGGTCGGCGCGAGCGTCGTGACGCCGACGAGCAGGCGCGGCGACTTCTTCTTCAGGAACTCGACGGCCCCGTCGAAGAGCCGCCGGTAGGCGCGGAGTTCGTCGGGCTTGTCGGCGAAGTAGACGTCGGCCGCCTCGCCGAGAGAAAGCGTCTGGACGTCGAGGAGCACCGGCGCGAGGGCGTCGAGCAGGTGACCGAGGCGCAGCGAGAGCTTCGGGTCGTCGAAGGCGACCCCCGCGAGGTCGGCGGGCACGTCGCGCGCCGAGTCGGTCACGAGCGGCAGGTCGAGCTGGAGCGTCGCTCCCGACTGGCGGAGCAGCCGCGCCGTCCGCGCGAGCTCGTCGAGGACGTAGCGGCGGGGCGAGGGCTCGGCGGCAGCCCACGAGAGCGTGAGCTCGAAGAAGTTCGCGCCGGTGCGCCGCACGGCGTCCACGGCCTCCTGGCGCGCGGCCGGAGTCGCGGCCGGCGGCAGGTTGGGCGCGACGCCGAGGGCCGGCCTCGGGGCGGGCTCGGGCGGCGCGTTCCCCGGGACCGCGGCGACGGCCAGGAGAGCGAACGCGGCGGCGAGGCGGCGCACCCGCGCCGCCCTCACGCCGGGGCGCCGACGAGCACGACCGGACCGGTCGGCGCCGGCACGCCGCCGCGGGGCTCGACCGTCACCGCGAAGTTCTGCGCCTCCGACTCCGGGAAGTCCCGGGACTCGAAGAGGACGCGGCCCGACGCGTCGACGTCGAAGACGCCGGCGTCGACGGGCTTCCCCCCGAGGAAGACCCAGAGCTCGTACTGGCGGTCGGCCGGCAGCGCGGCGAGGCTTCCCGCGACGAGGACCCCGCGGCGCGCCTTCGGACTCCAGAAGACGCGGCCGCGCGCGTCGGGCTGCGGCCCGGTCCCGCCGAGGAGCATCATTCGGACGTCGTCGCTCTCGAGCACGCGAGCGCGCAGGACGCGCTCGGCGAGCGCCGTCTCGGCGGTCTGGAGCCGGCCGGCGAGGTCGGCCGAGCGGCTGCGCAGCTCCTCGCGCTCGCGCCGCAGCCCCGCGTCGTCGAGGCCGACGGCCACGAGCAGCAGCGCGGCGGCGGCCGCGAACACGCGCCACGCCGCCGCCGACACCGGACGCGGCGCCGGCGCGCGGGACGGGCCGAGCGCGCCGAGGATCCGGGCCTTCAGCTCGGGCGGCGGCGCGGCGGGCGGCACGCCGCTCGCCAGGGCGGACGCCGCCTCACGGCCCTCGGACAGCAGCGCCTCGCAGACGGCGCAGCCCTCGGCGAGATGCCGATCGAGCTCCGCGGCGTCCGGGCCGAGGGGCGATCCGAGAACCAGGGCGGCGACGAGCTCCTCGTGCCGCTCGCTATGAGGCATCGCTTCCACTCCTCCTGTACGAGCGCAGGCGTTCCCGAAGTTTCATGAGACCGAGGCGGGACCGGGTCTTGACGGTGCCCAGAGGCGTGGCCGTGCGTTCGGCGATCTCCTGCTGCGTCCACCCCTCGAAGTAGGCGAGCTCGAGGACGCGCCGCTGGTCGGCCGGCAGCTCCCGGACCGCGGCGCGGCAGAGCGCCTCCCACTGGCGGTCCGCCGACGCGCCCTCGACGTCGTCGGAGGCCGCCGGGTCGCCGGCGTCCTCGAGGCTCTTCGCCGGCGGCCGCGAGGCCGACTGCCGCGTGCGCCGCCGGTCGATCGCCCGGCTGCGCGTCGCGATGAGCAGCCACGTCAGGACGCCGCCGCGCGCGGGGTCGTACGCCGCGGCCGCGCCCCACGCGAAGAGGAACACTTCCTGGAGGACTTCCTCGGCCTCGCCGCCGTCGCCGAGGATCCGGCGCGCGAGACCCAGCAGGCGCGCGGCGTGGCGGTCGTAGAGCTCGGCGAGCGCGTCGGCGTCGCGGGCCTCGACCCGGGCCATCAGCGCGACGTCGGGGTCGCCCGCTCTCATTGCCGAGGAACGATATCGCACGACGTCGCGCCGGCTTTCGCGTACCATCCGCGGCCGGAGGTCCGAACCATGCAGAGACGCGATCTCTTTCGCTCGGCCGCCTCGACGGGTCTGGCGCTGGGCCTCGCCGCGGCGGGCCGTCCGCTCCTCGCCCTGCCGGCTCCCGGAAAGGACGCCGTCGACGACATCCAGCTCATGAACACGGCCCTCGCGCTCGAGCATCAGGCGATCTGGGCTTACGGCCTCGCCGGAAAGAGCGGCCTTCTCTCGGCGAAAGCGCAGGAGGTCGGCCTCGCGTTCCAGGGAAGCCACGAGATCCACCGCGACCTTCTCGCCGACGCCGTCCGCCGCAAGGGCGGCACGCCCGAGCCGCCGAAGAAGGACTACGTGTTCGGCGTCCCGCTCGCGAACGAGAAGGACGTGCTCGAGCTTGCTTTCAAGCTCGAAGTCGGCGCCGCGCGCGTCTACCTCTTCGTGGTCGACCGGTTCCAGGACCGCGCGCTCTCGGGCTCGGCGGCGAAGATCCTCTCGGACGAAGTGCTCCACGCCACCGTTCTCCGGAGCGTGCTCGGCCGCGACGTCGTCCCGACCTTCGGCCTGATCGAAAACTGATCCGCGGACCGCGCGGCCGATCATCCCGAGGGCGTGAGCCCGAGGGATCTCTTACTTCGTTGCCGTATCCGGGATCGCCGCGGGGCCTTCCTTCAGGTCCTCGCGGATGATGAGGTCGAGGAAGAGGTTCCGGACGCCTTCTCGGCCCCCGGTCTTGAACGCGCGCCGCACTTCGGAGGGGCGCAGCGCGATTCCGGTCATCGTCTTCAGATACTGACAGAACACGTACGAACGCGACCGGAACGAGACGATCAAAAGGACCAGCAGGAGAAGAGCTCCGCCGAGCACGACCCAGTCCGCCTGCGTCAGAAGTTCGAACGCGCCCGACATTTTTCTGCGAGTCCTTTCGAATCAGGGTAGCAGGTTTTTCGGGATTCGGAAGGTGAT
Organism: Thermoanaerobaculia bacterium; assembly: GCA_035500755.1. Taxonomy (GTDB): domain Bacteria; phylum Acidobacteriota; class Thermoanaerobaculia; order UBA5066; family Gp7-AA6; genus DAHUXD01. The sequence continues at coordinate 13,698 of DATJXB010000224.1, forward strand.
TCCGGCTACCGGGCGGTCGCGGGCGCCCGCTCCGGGAGCCGCGCGAGAAACTCCGCGGCCACCGCCGCGGGACGCCGGCCGTCGCGGTCGACCGCGGCGTTCATCCCGCGCATGGCTTCGGCGGAGATCGCGCCGGAGAGTCTCTCGAGCGCGCGCTTCACGCGCGCGTCGTTCCAGATGGCGCCGCGCACGACGAACGCCGCCTCGTAGGGCGGGAAGTAGCGCCGGTCGTCGGCGAGAACCGTCAGGCGCAGGGCGTCGATCTGACCGTCGGTCGAATTGCCGGCGACGACGTCGACTTTCTTTTGGGCGAGCGCCGGATAGAGCAGCCCGAGGTCCATCTCGGCGGGCCGCTCGCGGAACGCGAGGCCGTACGCGGCGGCGAGTCCGCGATAGCCGTCGGCGCGCTCGAGAAACTCGTAGCCGAATCCGGGCTTCAACTCCGGATGCGCCGCGAGGTCGGAGATCTTCGCGACCCCGAGCCGCCCGGCGTCGTCGGCGCGCATCACGAGCGCGAACGTGTTCTCGAAACCGAGCGGCGGCGCCCAGACGAGGCCCCAGCGGCGCGCGTACTCCTCGGCCACGCGGGCGCGCACGCGCGCGGGGTCCGAGACCGGCTTCTGCTCGAGGATCGCCGTGAACGCCGTGCCCGTGTACTCGGGATAGAGGTCGAGCTCGCCCGCCACCAGCGCCCGCTGGCACAGGAAGGTCCCGCCGAGATCGAGCTTCCGCTCGACCGGGACACCGGCGTCCTCGAGAGCCTTCGCCGCGATCTCGCCGAGCACGATCTGCTCGGTGAAGTTCTTCGAACCGACCCGCATGGGCCGCTCGCCCCGCTCGCGACACGCGAGCGCCGCGGCGAGAAGCGCGGCGGCGACCGCGAGGCGCCTCACCGGCGCGGCCCCAGCCGCCTCTCGACGAGGCCGAGGCCGAAGTCGAAGGCGAGCGCCAGGCACGCCGCCGGCAGCGCGCCGGCGAGAATCAACCGGTGGTCCGCCGTGGCGACGCCCCGGTAGATGAGGACGCCGAGACCTCCCGCGCCGATGGCCGCCGCGATCGTCGCCAGCCCGACACCCACGACCACCGCCACGCGGATGCCGGCGAGCACGACCGGAAACGCCAGCGGCAGCTCGACCGAGCGCAGGCGCTGCGATTCGGTCATCCCCATGCCGTCCGCCGCCTCGCGGACCGCGGGGTCCACGGCGAGGATGCCGGCGTACGTGTTCCGCAGGATCGGCAGAAGGGAGTAGACGACGAGAGCGACGATCGCCGTCCGCGCGCCGATGCCGCCGATCCAGGGGACCGGGATGAGGAACCCGAAGAGCGCGAGGCTCGGAATCGCCTGCACCGTGTTGGCGAACCCGAGCACGGGCCGCGACAGGCGTGGCCGCCGGGTCAGCGCGACGCCGAGCGGCACGCCGATCGCCGTCGCGATCGCGGCCGCGGCGGCGACGAGCAGGACGTGCTGTCCCGTCAGCGCGAGGATCTCGGCGCGCCGCTGCCAGAGAAAGGCCCCGAGGCCGCTCACGCCCGGAGATCCTCGACGAGCTCGCGGACGAAGGCGTCGGCGGGCGCCCGGCGGAGCTCGTCGGGAACGCCGACCTGCCGGATCGCGCCGCGCTCGAGCACCGCGACACGGTCGGCGAGGCGGAAGGCCTCGCGCAGGTCGTGCGTCACCAGGAGCACGGCCGCGCCCCACCGGGCCTTCCAGGCGAGGAACTCCGCCTGCATCGCGCGGCGGCCGATCGGGTCGAGCGCGCCGAACGGCTCGTCCATCAGCACGAGCGCGGGACCGGCCGCGAGCGCGCGGGCAACGCCGACGCGCTGGCGCTGCCCGCCCGAGAGCCCGGACGGACGGCGTGCGCCGAACTCGGCGGGCGGCAATCCCACCGTCGCGAGGAGCTCGTCGGCCCGGGCGCGGCGCTTCTCCTCGGGCCACCCGAGCAGCCGCGGCACCGCCTCGACGTTCTCGCGCACGGTCCAGTGCGGGAAGAGACCGCCTTCCTGGATCACCCAGCCGATGCGCCGCCGCAGCGCGACGGGATCCTGCGCGGAAGCCGCGCCGCCGAAGACACGAACCGCGCCCGCGTCGGGGTCGAGCAGACGGTTGGCGAGCTTCAGGGCGGTCGTCTTGCCGCATCCCGAGCGGCCGACGAGCGCGACCGTCTCGCCGGGAGCGACCGCGAGCGAGAAGCTGTCGAGGACGGCGCCGCCGCCGAAGCTCTTGCGGACGTTCGCGTACTCGAGGACGGGAGACGGCGTCACGGCGGAAGAGGCCAACGGTCTAGAATCCGCCCATGGCCGAATCTTACGACGCCGTCGTCGTCGGCGGCGGTCCGGGCGG
>DATJXB010000225.1:0-4255 GCA_035500755.1 Thermoanaerobaculia bacterium
TGACGGAGCACTATCACCGCGCGCGCAAGGCCGGAAAGGAGCCGTTCCAGATCTCGTCCATCCGCGACAACTACGAGCTCACGCAGATCGTCGTGCAGAGTCCGGCGACGGCGGCCGTCTACGTCTCCGGCGGCGTCCCGAAGAACTACATCAACGACTCGATCGTGATGTCGTACATCTTCGGGATCGACACCGGCGGCCACAAGTATGCCCTCCAGGTCACGACGGACGCGCCGCACTGGGGCGGGCTCGGCGGCTCGACACTCTCCGAGGCCACTTCGTGGGGCAAGGTGTCCAAGAAGGCGACCCACGAGATGGCCTTCGTCGAGACCTCCGTGGCGCTGCCGATGATCTACGGGTACGCGCTCCAGAAGAACGCCGCGCGCGGGCGCAAGCGCCTGAAGTACGCCTGGAACGGCGACCTCCTCGAGAAGATCACGCGGGTCTGACGGACCCCGCCCCTTCCAGCCAACGGCCGAGCTCGCCGCGCGGCAGCGCCGGAGCGACGTAGCGCCCCTGCGCGAGGTCGCAGCCGTACTCGGCGAGCATCTGCCAGGCGGCCTCGTCCTCGACGTCCTGCGCCACGACGTCGCGGCCGAGCCGGTGGCCGAGCTCGATCAGGCTGCGCACGATGGCCGCGTCCTGCGCGTCGCGCCCCATCCCGCGGACGAAGGCGCCCGCGATCTTGATCTCGTCGACCGGGAGCTGCTTGAGCGACAGCAGCGACGACTCGCCGCCGCCGAAGTCGTCGACCGCGAGCCGGACGCCGGCGCCCTTGATCCGCTGCAGCGCGGCGATCGCGCCGTGCGGATCTCCGACGAGACTGTCCTCCGAGATCTCGAGCTTCAGGTACGCGGGGTCGACGCGCGATTCGCCGAGAAGGCGCGAGAGCCGCTCGAGCATCAGCGGGTCGCGCAGGTTCCTTCCCGACACGTTGACCGCCACGCGGACGGGCCGGCCCGCCTCGTGCCAGCCGCGGCAATGCCCGAGCGCCGTCTCGAGCGCCCAGTCGCAGACCGGCTTGATCGCGCCCGTGCGCTCGGCGGCCGGCAGGAACTGGCCCGGCATCAGGAGGCCGCGGCGCGGGTGTTGCCAGCGCACGACGGCCTCGAAGGAGGCCGCGCGGCGGCTCCGCAGGTCCACCTGCGGCTCGTAGTCGAGGCGGAGCTGCGCGCCGTCGACGCCGGAGCGGAGCTCCCGGATGAGAGTCAGGCCCGTCTCGCCGAACGCGTCCCGGCCAGCCGAGTAGATGACGTAGCCCTCGCTCGACTGCTTGGCCGCGTACATCGCGACGTCGGCGCAGCGCAGCAGCGTCGTCCAGTCGTCGCCGTCCTGCGGACAGAGCCCGATGCCGATCGACGCCGACACGTCGAGGCTCTGACCCTCGATGACGAAGGGGCGGGCGAGCGCGGCCAGGATCTTCTCGGCCATCAGCGCCGCGTCCGCCGCGGCGCCGGCCGAGGGCAGGAGGACCGCGAATTCGTCGCCGCCGAGGCGCGCGACCGTGTCGACCGCGCGCAGCGCGCCGCGCAGTCGCTCCCCGAAGCTGCGCAGCAGCACGTCGCCGAACTGGTGGCCGAACGTGTCGTTGATCTCCTTGAACCGGTCGATGTCCATCACCGCCAGCGCAAGCGACGCGCGCTCGCGGCCCGCGCTGCGGATCGCCTGATCCAGGCGGTCGCGCAAAAGCGAGCGGTTCGGCAGGCCCGTCAGCGCGTCGTACAGCGCCTGGTGCTCGAGAACCTCGAGGTGGGCCGCGCGGGCCGTCACGTCGCGCACGACGCCCACCCAGTGGGTCGGCGTGAGAGCGCCCTCCGGGACCGGCATCAACTGCATCTCGACGACGGCCGGCGTCCCGTCCGCCCGCCGCACGCGGACTCCCTCCGACTGAAACCGCTCGCCGGCGTAGAGCGCCCGGCGCAGGCGCGCGACCTTTTCGGCGTCGTCGTCCGCGAGCGGCAGGACCGTGGCCGGCTCGCCGAGAACGTCGCCGGCCGAGAGCCCGGTGATCCGGCGGAAGCCTTCGTTGACGAAAGTCACCCGCGGCATGCCGCGCGAACGGTCCGGCGTGAGGATGAAAATGCCTTCGGCCGCCGTGTCCACGGCGGACTCGAGCAACGCCAGCGACTCCTGGATGCGGCGGCGCTCCGCGACGACGGCGGCGAGCGCGGTCGTCGTCAGCGCGACGACGCCGATGAAGGCCTGGAGGAGCAGCAGCGACTCGTTGCGCGAGTCGCGCTTGAAGGGCCCGAGGCCCGCGAGCGTGCCCCAGATCGCGACCGCCGACAGCAGCAGGCTCGCGAGCGCCGCGTCGCGCCGCCCGAGGCGGAAGGCCGCCCACAGCAGCAGGGGCAGGCAGACGAACTCGAGCGGATAGTTCTGCGAAAGGGCCGGGAGGAGTCCCCCGAAGACGACGCCGCCCACCCCGAGCAGGAGCGCGAAGAGACAGGCGCCCTCGAGCGCGCGCCGTTCCTTCCAGGGACGCAGCGGCTTCGCGGTCCAGAGAAGCAGCACGGGCGTCACGACGAGCGCGCCCACGGCGTCGCCGAACCACCAGGTCAGCCAGATCGAGCCGACGTCGTCGGGCCGCGCCAGGTGCGCGAGAGAGAGGCACGCGACGCCGATCGTCGCGCTGATCGCCGTCGCGACGACCGCGCCGAAGAGCGCGAACTTGAACACGTCGCGCGCCCGGTCGAACGCGCGCCGTCCGCCGGCGAACCGGCCGATGAGCCACGCGCCGACGACGGCCTCGAGCGCGTTGCCGGCCGCGATGCCGAGCGACGACGGGATGTGGCCGGTCGTCGTGACATTGACGAGGAAGGCGCCGACGACAACGGCGGGCCACGCGCGGAGGCCGAGGATCAGGAGCGCCGCGAGCGCGATGCCCGTCGGCGGCCACACGGGCGTGGCGCTCGCGTTGAGGAACGCGAGGGCGAGGCCGAGCTTGCCCGCGACGAAGTAGGCCGCGACCAGCGCCGCGGCTGCGGCCAGAGAAGCGGGGCGCCGGGACGACATTCCGGTGGCTCCTCGGGTATGACTCTAGACTAAACCCTCTTCCACAGACGCGCTTGTCGGAGAAAGGTGCACGCGCGCGACCAAAAAAGAAAACGCCCCGGTTTCCCGGGGCGTTTCGTCCGCGATGTGACGCGCGTTACAGGGCCTCGCCCTTCAGCGGGATCTCGATCTTCTCTTTCTCCTTGTCGGAGGTATAGAGAGTGACCTTCCCATCCACCGCGCCCTTCTTGACCTTGTCGTTGGCCTTGACGACGACCGTGTAGGAGACGCCTTCCTGCGTCGGGACGACGTCCGTGACGAAGCCCGGCACGTTGACCTCGGCCTTCGTGACCTTGATCGGCGTCGCCGGCTTGTTGTTCGTCACGACGATGTTGCGCGTGATCGGATCCTTGCCCGGGGTGAAGTTGCCGAAGTTGACCGTGATCGGCGTGACCGAGATGCGCGGCCGGACGATCCCGGAGACCGGCACCTCGAGCGTCGGCTGCTGGGTGACGCCGGTGTTGATCCGGATGGGCGCGTTCAGGAGTCCTTCGGGGGCGTCGCCCAGGACGTTGACCGCGAGCTTGTACTGATCGCCCGGACGTCCCGCGATCTTGTCCTTGTCTCCGGCGGGGGAGATCTCGGCCTTGACGTACGGCTGCGAGACCTCGGCGACCGACGGCTTGAAGCCCTTCTCCTCGGAGATCAGGATCACGTCCTGCGCCGCCGTGTCGCCCTTGACGACCGAGAACCGGACGTACGCCTGCGGCGCCACGTCGACGAAGGGCTTGACGATGGCCTTGACGAAGAGGTTCATCTGCGGGCGGTCCGGGTCGTTCGAGACGACGAGGACCGACTTCGAGATCGGGCCCGAGAAGCTCTTGGTGTCGACACTCGTGTGGACCTTCCCGTCGGCGCCGGCCTTGATCACCTTGTCGAAGGAAGAGACCGTGCAGCCGCAGGACGGGCGCGCGTCGGTGATGACGAGGTCGGAGCCGCCCGCGTTGTGGATGATGAAGTCGGTCTCGATGACCTGTCCCTTGGGGACCGTCCCCATGTCCTTGGTTTCCTGGCTGATGTCGATCTTGGGCGCGGCGACCTTGCCGGCCTGGGGTTTCGCGGCCTGCGCCGGCGCGGCCGACGCGGCGGGCTTGGTCTCCGCCGGCTTCTGGGCCAGAGCGGCGCCCGCGACGAGGAGGGCGGCGGCCGACAACCGGCCAATTTTCAGGACATGACGCATCTTCGGTTTCCTCCTAATAGA
>DATJXB010000226.1:0-13577 GCA_035500755.1 Thermoanaerobaculia bacterium
TGGAAAGCGTTCGACGAAATGGAGGAGCTCGGCTGGATCGACGCCGCGCGGCCCAGGATGATCGCGGTCCAGGCCGAGGGCTGCGCGCCGATCCCGAAGGCATTCGCCGAAGGCAAGGATGTCTCGGAGAAGTTCCCGAACGCGCACACGTACGCCTCGGGACTGCGCGTGCCGAAGGCGTTCGCCGATTACCTGATTCTCGCCGACGTGCGCGCGTCGGGCGGAACCGCCGCCGCCGTGTCCGACGACGCGATGCGCCGCGCGTGCGACGAGATCGGCGCGGCCGAAGGCCTCTTCGTCGCGCCGGAGGGCGGGGCGACGTGGGCCGCGGCGAAGGACCTCCTCGCGCAGGGCGCGCTGAAGGCGTCCGAGCGCATCGTGCTCTTCAACACCGGGAGCGGCTTCAAGTACCTCTGAGCCGCCACGGCTGATCCCGATCCGCGTCGTTCCCCGCGTGTCAGTCGGGAGAAAACCATGCGCACTTGCCGGAAGATCCGGGTCGCGGCCTGCCTCGCCTGGCTGGGAACCGCCCCCCTGGCCGCCGTCACCACGTACACGGTCATCAACACCCACGAGTCGGGCCCGGGCTCGCTCGCCCAGGCGATCCTCGACGCCAACGCCAATCCGGGGGCCGACGTCATTCATTTCGACATCCCCGGCTCGGGCGTCCAGACGATCGTCCTGACCGGTCCACTCCCGCCCGTCACCGACCTCCTGCTCATCGACGGCTACTCGCAGCCCGGCTCGATGGCCAACACGGATCCGGTGGCCGACAACGCGATCCTCCGGATCGCGCTTCTCGGCAGCGGCGGCGACGGTCTCACGATCCTCGCCGGCTCGTCCATCGTGCAGGGGCTCGTCCTGAACGGCTTCGACAACGCCATCACCCTGTCGGACTCCGGCGACGATCTCATCCAGGGCAACTTCATCGGCACCGATGCGACCGGCGCCACGGCGATCGGCAGCTTCTCGGGCATCACGATCACCGCCGCCGCCGCCATCGACAACATCGGCGGCGCGACGCCGGACGCCCGCAACCTGATCTCGGGAAACATCGCGGGGATTCAGGTGACCGGAACCGGCTCCGCGAAGATCCGCGGGAACCTGATCGGCACCGACGCCGGCGGATCCGCCGCCGTCGGGAATGTCGTGGGGATCTACCTTTCCGGCTCCGCGAACAACCAGGTCGGCGGCGTCAACACCGGCGAGGCGAACGTCGTCTCCGGAAACGCCGGGGAAGGGATCGACGTCGAAGACTCGAGCGGCGACCTCATCGAGGGAAACCTCATCGGCACCGACGCGACGGGGGAATTCGCCATCCCCAACGGCGACAGCGGCCTCCGGATCCAGGGCGATTCCGAGAACTTCACCGTGACCCTCAACGTCATTTCGGGCAACGTCGGCCCCGGCATCGAGCTCAACTATCAATCGCTCGGCTCGATCGTGCAGGACCAGATCAACTCGAACGGAATCGGCGGCGACTTCCACGGCACGGCGCCGGTCCCCAACGGCGTCGCCGGCATCCGCATCGACGACGCCGACTCTCTCCGGATCTACGGCAACGCGATCTTCTACAATCCGATCGGCGTCTGGAGGCTCTCGCCGGTCACCTTCAAGACGGTCGTGGTGACGAAAAACTCCTTCCGCGGCAATCACGGCCTCGCGATCGTGCTCGGTTCGTCGCCGACGATCGCGCCCAACTCGCCCGGCAGCCCGTTCAACTTCCCTTTCGTGACCTCCGTGACCACCGACGGCACGTCGACGACGATCGGCGGCGTGTATTCCGGACCGCCGAGCCACAACGTCGCGATCGAGCTGTTCCGAAGCCCGGCGTGCTCGCAGGAGCGGCCGGCCGACTTCGACGAGGGCCTCACCTGGTTCGACACCATCTCCATCGTGACCGACGCCGGCGGCAGCGCCCCCTTCGGCGACACGGTCTTCGGGGACTTCACGGCCGAACGGATCACCGCGACGGCGACCACGTTCCTTCCGCCGCTCGCCCCGGACGGCGGCAAGCTTCCGACCAACGAAACGTCGGAGTTCTCGCAACGGCTGCCCTTCGCGATCGCGCCGCGCTCGGGACCGGCGTCGGGCGGCACGCCCGTGACGGTCACCGGCACCAGCTTCGCCCCGACGGCGACGCTCGCCATCGGCGGCCAGACCGCGGCGGGCGTCGACGTGGCGAACGCGAACCAGATCACGGCTTCGACCCCGGCGCTCGCGCCCGGAGCCGCCTACGACGTCTCCGTCGAGAACCCCGACGATTCGCGGGGCACGATCCCGCTCGGCTTCCTCGCCGATTTTCTCGACGTGCCGCCCGCGCAGCAATTCCACGATGACGTCGTGCGGCTCGTCGAGAATGGCGTTTCGACCGGTGTCGGCAGCGGCAGCTACGGCGTGACTCAGTCGGTCCTGCGTCAGCAGATGGCCGTGTTTCTGCTCAAGGCCGAGCACGGCGTCTGCTACGTGCCGCCGACGTGCACCGGCGCCTTCGACGACGTGCCCTGCCCTTCCCCCTTCGCCGACTGGATCGAGGCGCTCGCGATGGAAGGGATCACCAGCGGCTGCGGCGGCGGCGACTATTGCCCCCGCAGCCCCGTGCGCCGCGACCAGATGGCCGTCTTCCTCCTGAAGGCCGAGCACGGTTCCGGGTACCTTCCCCCGGCCTGCGCCGGAGTCTTCCCCGACGTCCCCTGCTCCTCTCCTTTCGCCCCGTGGATCGAGCGCCTCGCCGCCGAAAACATCACCGGCGGGTGCGGCGGCGGCAACTACTGCCCGGAAACGGCGAGCACGCGAGGGCAGATGGCGGTGTTCGTGGTCAAGACCTTCGGACTCCCGTAAGCAAGGCCCCCTCACCCTGTCCCTCTCCCCCGCGTCGCGGGGAGAGGGGATTGCCGGTAGAATCTCGCGTTCCGATGCGCTACGCCTCGCTCCGCCCCCGGCTCGACCCGCTCCTCCCGCACGTGGAGAAGCCCGGCCGCTACGTCGGCCTCGAGCGCAACGTCGTCCGCAAGGACCTCGGGGAGGCGTCCGTGACGCTCGCCCTCGCTTTCCCGGACGCGTACGAGATCGGGATGAGTCACACGGGGCTGAAGATCCTCTACGAGCTGGTCAACCGCCGGCCCGAGTTCGCCTGCGAGCGCGTGTACGCACCGTGGGTGGACCTCGAGGCGAAGATGCGCGCGGGAGGGATCCCGCTCTTCTCGACCGAGTCCTTCGCGCCGGTCGCCGACTTCGACGTCCTCGGGTTCTCCCTCCAGGCGGAGCTGAACTACTCGAACATCCTCAACATGCTCGACCTCGCCGGTCTCCCCGTGTGGCAGCGCGACCGCCGCGAGTCGGACCCGATCGTGCTCGGCGGCGGGCCCTGCACCGCCAACGGCGAGCCGATCGCGGATTTCTTCGACGCCTTCCTCGTCGGCGACGCCGAGGAGGCGCTGCCGATCTTCCTCGACGCCTATCGGGCCGCCCGCTCCGCGGGCCTCCCGCGCCGGGAGCTCCTCGTCCGCCTCGCGGCCATCGACGGCATCTACGTCCCGTCGCTCTACGACGTCACCTACAATGAGGACGGACGCATCGCGGCGATCACGCGCAACGACCCCCGCGCGCCGGAGCAGGCGCGCCGCACCTGGGTGCCGGTCCTGAAGCCCGACTACTACCCCGACAAGCCGATGGTCCCCTCGGTCGAGATCGTGCAGGACCGGCTCGGCCTCGAGGTCATGCGCGGCTGCACGCAGGGCTGCCGCTTCTGCCAGGCCGGCTACTGGTACCGGCCCGTTCGCGAGCTCGACCCGAACGACGTCGCCGCGATGACCACGAAGTTCATCGCGGACTCGGGCTGGAGCGAGGTCGGCCTGCTGTCGTTGTCGACCGCAGACTACTCGCAGATCGAGCCGCTCGTGAAGTGCCTCGCGCCGCAGCTCTCCGACCGGCGCGTGTCGATCTCGCTGCCGTCGCTGCGCGCCGAGGCGTTCTCGGTCGGTCTCGCCGACGCCGTGTCCGAGGTGCGCAAGTCCGGTTTCACGTTCGCGCCCGAGACGGGCTCGGACCGCCTCCGCCGCGTCATCAACAAGACGTTCACGAACGCCGACATGATCGCGGCCGCCGACGTCGCCTTCGCGCGCGGCTGGGACCTCATCAAGGTCTACACGATGATCGGCCTGCCGACCGAGACGCCGGCCGACCTCGACGAGCTCGTCGCTCTCGTCGAAGGCATTCTCGCGCAGGGACGCAAGCACGGACGCAAGAACGTCAACGTCTCGGTCGGCTCCTTCGTGCCGAAGTCCTGGACGCCGTTCCAGTGGGCGCCCTTCGACGGCGTGGAGACGCTCGAGAAGAAGCTGGCGTACCTGAAGGAGAAGTTCCGCTTCATCCGCGGCGCGAAGATGAAGTGGCACGAGCCGCGCGAGGCGGAGGTCGAGTGCGTCCTCTCGCGGGGCGACCGCCGCGCCGGCCGCATCCTGCACACGGCGTGGAAGTCGGGCGTGCGCTTCGACGGCTGGACCGAGCACTTCCGCCACGACCTCTGGATGAAGGCCTTCGAGACGGAGGGCATCCCGAAGGAGTCATACCTGCGCGCCTACGACCTCGACGAGATCCTCCCCTGGGACGTCCTCGACGTGTCGATCAAGAAGCGGTGGCTCGGCATCGAGCTCCTCAAGGCAAAGAAGGAGATGCGCACCGAGGACTGCAAGTGGGGCCACTGCTACGCCTGCGGCGTTCCCGGCAACGGCGAAGACACGATGCTCGCGAAACCGATGGGGGGAGTCGAGCCGACCCCTCACCCCTACCCCCTCTCCCAGAGGGAGAGGGGTGACGTTTCTTTGAATGGCGCCGCCTACCGCCAGAAAGCGATGCCGGACCTGCCGTCGGCGGCGCGCTTGGCGAAACAGGGCGACCGCGTCTTCCGCCATCGGGTCACCTTCTCGAAGACGGGCGACGCGCGCTTCCTCTCGCACCGCAACACCATGGACGCGCTCGAGCGGGCGATCCGCGCCGCGGGCCTGCCCGCCCGTTACTCCGAGGGGTTCAACCCGCACATGAAGCTGTCGATGGGACCGGCGCTGGCGCTCGGCCTCGAGAGCCGGCAGGAGGTCTTCGACGTCGAAGGCACGGCGCCGTTTGCGGCCGACGCGGCGGCGCGCATCACCGGGAAGCTGCCGCCGGGAGTCGCGGTCGCCGAGGTCCGGCTCCTGGCCGCGGGAGAGCCCGCCCTGGCGAAGGCCGTGAAGGCCGCACGCTACGCGGTGCGGCTCGACGACGCCGAGCACCTGCGCCGCGCGACCGACGCGCTCGCCGACGGCTGGCGCGAGCAGCAGCCGGCGCTCCGCGCGCTTTCGCTCGAGTCGGGCGCCGACGGGGTGCGCCTCTGCTTCGAGGTCAACCTGGATCAGGCCGCGGGAGAAACCGCGACGGCGAAAAAGGTGCTCGAGAGCCTCCTCGCGCTCACGCCGGAGGCGCTGGTGGCGATGCCGGTCGTCCGCGAGGCGACGATCCTCGCCGGCTGAGCCGGCCTTCCCGAAGCGCCAGCCCCAGGACCGCGGCCGCGCCGGCGAGCGACAGGACGAGTCCCGCCGCGCCGCCCGGCACGCGCTCGCGGAAACTGACTCGGTGCGTCCCCGCCGGCACCGCGATCGACGTCAGGCAGAGGTTCGCCGGCTCGGCCGGCCACGAATGTCCGTCGAGGAGCACGGCGGAAAACGGCGAGCTCGCGCGCGCCACGAGGAGCCTGGCCGGACCGGCCGCGTCGACCTCGAGCTCGAGCCGGTCGCCGTCGGCGCGCGCAGCCCGGAGCACGCCTTCGGCCGGATGAGCCACACGGCTCGCCCCGGTCTCGACGACCGTTTCGCGCGCCAGGTCCACGGCGCGGGCGTGGATCAGCCCGTAGGTCTCCGCCAGGTCGGCGGTCTCGCGCACGTCCCGGACGAAGCGCACGGACGGGAGCGCCGACGGATCGGCGACGAGCCGGACACGGCCGCTGTCGCCGAGGCGGCGCGAAAACCCGAGCAGCTCCGCGTCGCGCTCGACGACCGCCGTGCGCCCCGAGAACGCCGCGAGAAACGCGGGAGCTCCCGGCCACGCCGCTCCGTCGCGGAGAAGCTCGCGCCGCGCGAGCTCGACGCGAAAGAAGTCCGACCGGTCGTAGTCGATGTTGAACGCGTACGACACACCGAACGCCGCGCCGGTCAGGCCCGTCAGGTCGCGCCGGGCGCGGTCCGTCGCCGGGTCGTAGGGCTCGTTGAACGGGTCCGCGCCGTGCGACGGGAACACGTAGTCGCCGAGCGGCACGAACCGGAAAGCGGAGCCGCCGTCGGCGCGACGGACCCGGCGCGCCATCGGCGAGGCGTCGAGCACGAGGGCGCTCGGCTCCGTGGCGACGATCGCGCCGGCCAGAATGCCGAGGTCCACGACGACGAAGAGCGTTGCCGCGGCCGTGAGCGCGCGGCGCCGCCCGGGCTCCCAGAGAAAGAGAAGCCCGGCGAGGACGAGCCACGCCGCCGAGGCCGCCGCGAGAACATCCGGCAGGCGCTCCGCCGCGAGATCGGCCAGGGGGCGCACCGGCGTGAAGCGGCCCTCGACCAGGGACGCGACGCCGGCCGGGTCGTGCGCCGCGGCCGCGCCGGCGGCCCGCAGGAGAACGCCGATCGCGAGCGGGAGAATCCACGCGCGCCCCGCGCCGCTTTCGCGGTACCGGTCGAGCGCGAGGCCCGCGGCGACGGCCGCGACCAGAACGATGGCGACGGCGAACTTCTCGGGGTAGCGGAGCGGGATCGGCGAAACCGCGCCGAGCAGCGACTCGGGCACGAAGAAGCCCGCCGCTGCCAGCACCGTGCCGGCGGCGAGGAACCCGTAGAGAAAGATCCGGTTCCGGCGAGGGAGAAGACCGCCGGCCAGGGCGGCCGCGGCGAAGGCGCCCGGGTAGAGGCTCGCGAAGAATCCCGACGTGTGGCCGGACCAGAGCCGCTGCCCCCAGACGACCGCGCCGCGCCCGAACGGGAACGGCACCGCGAGCTCGGCGAAACGCCACGGCGAAAGCGACCACTCGGTCGCCGCGCCGATCGACATCTTCGTCAGCGCGCGCACGCTCCACGGGAAAAAGAGCGCGGTCGGCACGAGCTGGACCGAGGCGACGACGAGGCCGACGGCGGCCGCGGCCGCCAGGCGCCCGGCGGATCCCGGCGCGCCGCCGTTGCGCCGCTCCTGGAGGACGACGAGAGCGGCGGCGATCAACGCCAGGCCGGCCGTGAAGACGTCCCCGGCCAGGAGGTCGAGGCCCCACAGGAGCCCGAACGCCGCGACGGCGCGGCGCGAGTCACGGCGAGCCAGGGCAGCCGCGGCCGCCACGACCCAGGGGAGCAGGGCGAACCCTGGAACGACGTTGGGAAAGTCGACGTCGGAGAGCGCCGGACCGGACAGGGCGTAGACCAGGCCGGCCACCGTGCCCCCCGCGGCCGACGCGCCGAGGCTCTGCGCGAGCACGAACGCGCCGACACCCGCGAGCCAGAGGTGGACGACCGGGAACGCCTTGAGCGCCGCCTCCAGCGGCAGCGCCGCGAGCGCCAGGCGCACCGGATAGAACACGCCCGAGTTGGGGTTGGCCGCGAGCACGCGGCCGAAGGACGCCTCCGGCATGGACACGGGGACCCGTCCCCGCGCCCACGCGTCGTGAATCGCCTTCTCGACCGGCAGGAAGAACCGCACGAAGTCGCGTCCCGCGAACGAACGCCGCGAAAGCAGCGGGTCGGCGAAGACGACGAGCAGCAGCAGCGCGAGCCCCAGGCCGAAGAGCCCCGCCGCGCGCACGCGGCCGGAGGACACGCCGAGCGGGCTCGTCGACCCGGGAGGCGCAGGGGTTTCGGCTTCGGCGCGCGCGGCCCATTGTAACCGGGGCCTCGCGGCGCCGGCCGCGCCGCCGCCGCTCCGATAACATGGAGCCATGTCCTTCCGCGTCACCGTCACCGCACGCTTCGAGGCCGCGCACAACCTCGTCGACTACGAGGGCGGTCCGGAGCCGCTCCACGGCCACTCCTATTGCGTCGAGGCGGTGCTCGAAGCGCCGAAGCTCCAGCGGTACGACCTCGCCGTCGACTTCGTCCCGGCGAAGAAGGCCCTCGAGGCCATCGCGCACGAGCTCGACTACACGTACTTGAACGACCACGCGGCTTTTCGCGGGAGGAACACCTCCGCGGAAAACCTCGCGGTTCACTTCGCCGAGAGGCTCGACTCTTCCGGCGCGCTCGGCTGGGCGCGCGTCGCGGAGGTCACCGTCTGGGAAGGGCCGGAGAACCGCGCCACGTACCAACCGCCGAAGAAATGAGGGCCGGCGCGCCAGTGCCGCCCTCGCGGCTCGCCGCCGCCGCCGTCTTAGCCGGCCTCGCTTCGCTCGCCGGCGCCGAGCAGCTCCCGCTCAGGATCTACACGGCCGCCGACGGCCTCCCGAGCGACCGAGTCTCCGTTCTCCTGGCCGACTCGCACGGCTTCCTGTGGCTCGGAACGGAGGACGGCCTGTCCCGCTTCGACGGCGACGACTTCCGCAACTTCGCGGCCGCCGACGGCGTCATGCCGGGTCCGGTGCACGCCCTGCTCGAGGCGCGCGACGGCGTCTACTGGATCGGAACGGGCGCCGGCCTCCTTCGACTGGACGCCGCCCGGTCGAGCGGGCCCGGGGCGGTGCGCGCGCTCCACCTGCCCGGCGGCGCCCTCGGGGACGACGTCCTCGCCTTGATGGAAGACGGCGAGGGCGGAATCTGGGTCGGAACCGAAGACGGCCTCTTCCGGCTCGACCCGAGGCCGGCCGACGCGCGGTTCGAGCGCGTGGCGTTTGCGCCCCGTGCCGCCTCGAACGTTCCGGTCAACGCCCTGCTGCCGGGCGCGGGCGGCGTCGTGTGGATCGGCTCCGAGATCGGCCTGTACCGCGGCACGCGCGCGTCCGGGTTCGAGCGAGTCCCCGACGACCGGGCGGCCACGCACGACGTTCAATGCCTCCTCCGCGATCGGCAGGGCGCCGTGTGGGTCGGGAGCCGGCTCGACGGCCTGCACGCGCTGGCTCCGAACGGCGGCGCCGCGGCCTCCTGGCGCGCGTACTCCGTGGACGACGGTCTGCCCGGCCAGCACGTCACCGCGCTCGCCGAGACCGCGGACGGCACGCTCTGGGCGAGTTGCTACGGCGGCCTCGCCGAGATCGGCCCGGATCGCCGGTCGGTGCGCCGCTACACCGCCGCCGAAGGCCTCTCGAGCGTCGGCCTTTCCGCCCTCGCCGAGGATCGAGACGGCGACCTCTGGATCGCCAGCGACAGCGTCGGCGTCATGCGGTTCGCCCGGAACGGTTTCCGCCGGTTCGACACGGGCGACGGCCTCACGACGCTGCGCGTCGCGTCGCTCTTCGAGAGCCGCGACGGCGCTCCGTGCGCGTTCACGCGCGGGCAGCGGCCGGAGGACATCGTCCACGGGGACGGCTTCCTCGCGTGCTTCGACGGCCGGCGCTTCCGGACGCGCCGCTTCCGCGTCCCGCCCGGAACGCTCTATGGCTGGGGCTGGGCGCAGTTCGCGCTCCAGGACGAGCAGGCCGAGTGGTGGGTGCCGACTCTGTCGGGACTGTTTCGCTTCCCGGGCGTCCCGTTCGAGGCGCTCGAGTCGACGCCGCCCCGGCGTCTCTACGCCGTCGGCCGCGAGATCCCCGGCAGCGGCCTCCTGCGCCTCTTCGAGGACCGGCACGGCGATCTCTGGATGACGCTCACGGGCGCCGACGGCGCTCTCGCCCGCTGGGATCGCCGGTCCGACTCGATTCGCGTTTTTCGCCCCGCCGACGGATTTCCGAGCCGCCAGCCGATGGCGTTCGCCGAGGACGGGGACGGCGCCGTGTGGATCGGCCTTCGCGGCGGCGGCCTCGCCCGCTACCGCGATGGAAGCTTCTCCCTGGCGGAAGCGGCCGACGGCCTTCCTTCGGGCTCGATCCGGGCGCTCGCCGTCGACGCGCGGGGGCGCCTCTGGGTCGGCAGCGCGCGCGGTGGCGTGGCCCGGCTGGATCGGCCGCAGGAATGGCCGCCGCGCTTCGTTTCCTACGGGCCCGCCCAGGGTCTCTCGAGCGGCAACACGTCGTCGCTCGCCCTCGACGCGTGGGGCCGCGTGTACGTCGGGACCGAACGCGGCCTCGACCGACTCGACCCGGCGACCGGAAACGTCCAGCGGTTCACCGCCGACGACGGCCTGCCGCACGGCGTCATCGAAACGTCGCTCGCGGACCGCCGCGGTGACCTGTGGTTCGGCTCGGTCGAAGGGCTCTCGCGCCTGACCCCGCAGGTCGAGTCTCCGCGCCTCCCGCCCGCGACGCGCATCGCCCGCCTCTTCGTCAACGGCGTGCTTCAGCCCGTGCCGGACGTCGGCGCGACCACGCTGACGCTCACGCCCTCGGGCCCGGGGCCGGTCTCCCTCCAGATCGACTATGTGGCCCTCGACTTCGCGCCCGGCGGAAGGCCGCGCTATCAGTACCGCCTCGACGGCGTCGACGGCGACTGGGCTCCGCCGACGGACCAGCGGTCCATCGTCTACGCGCGGCTGCCGGCCGGCGCGTATCGGTTTCGCGTCCGCGCCGTCGCCAACGACGGATCCGTCGGGGCGACGCCCGCGGAGGTCGGGTTCCGCGTGCTTCCGCCGTTCTGGCGGCAGCCCGAGGCGATCGCGCTGCTCGCCGCAGCGCTGGCGGCGGCCGCCTACGCCTTCCACCGGATCCGCCTGTCGCGCGCGCTGGCGGTCGAGCGCGTGCGGACCCGCGTCGCGTCGGACCTCCACGACGACATCGGGTCGGGCCTCTCCGAGATCGCCATCCTGAGCGAGCTCGTCCGCACGCCCGGGTCGCGCGACCGGGCTCCCGTGCTCGCCGAGATCGGAGATCGCGCGCGCGGCCTCGTGGATTCGATGAGCGACATCGTCTGGTCGACCGACCCGCGCCGGGACGACGTGGGCAGCCTCGTCCAGCGCATTCGGCGATTCGCCGCGAACACCCTGGAGGGCCGCGGAATCGCCTGGACTCTCGAGGCGCCCGACGGGTCGGAGACGCTGCCGCTCGACCCGGACCGGCGGCGCCAGATCCTCCTGATCGTCAAGGAAGCTCTGACCAACGTCGCCCGACACTCCGGAGCCACCCGCGCGGCGGTGCGTCTCGCGCCGACCGCCGACGGGTTCGCGATCGAGATCGAAGACGACGGCCGCGGGTTCGCCGTTCCGGCGGCAGGCGCCTCGGACGGCCTCGGGGTTTCCAGCATGCGCGAGCGCGCGCGCTCCCTCGGCGCGGCGTTCCGCGTCGAACCTCGGCCGTCGGGCGGAACCCGAATCGCCGTCCACGTCCCGCGGACCCGAGCCGCCGCGGCCCGTCCCGCATGAGGATGCGGTTGCGCGTCGACGCCTGACGACGCAGGATGCGGCTGGATCCGATGCGCGCCGAAGGCCCGATTCGCGTCGCCCTCGTCGAAGACAAACGTCTGATCCGGGAGGGACTGGGCGAGATCCTCGACCGCGCCGCCGGCCTGCGGTGCGTCGGCGCGTACGCGTCGCTCGAAGAGGCGCTGCCCGCCCTCGACCGGGAGCCCTGCGACGTGCTGCTCCTCGACATCCAGCTTCCGGGCATGTCCGGCGTCGACGGCGTGCGCGTCGTGCGCGAACGGCATCCGGCCACCCGCGTCCTGATGCTCACGGTCTACGACGAGGAGGAGAAAGTCTTCGACGCCGTCCGCAACGGCGCGAGCGGCTACCTCCTGAAGAAGACGCCGCCCGCACAGATCGCCGAGGCCGTCCGCCAGGCTCGCGACGGGGGCTCGCCGCTCTCGCCCGAGGTCGCCCGGCGCATCGTCCAGCACTTTCAGCGCGCCCCGGCGCGCGAGCGACGCGACTCGACGCTGACGGCCCAGGAGCGCGCGCTGCTGCGCCTGCTCGCCGACGGCCACAGCTACCAGACGGCGGCGGGCGAGCTCGGGGTCTCGATCAACACGGTTCGTGACCACGTGCGCGGCGTGTACGAGAAGCTGCACGTCCACTCGAAGTCGGAAGCCGTCGGCAAGGCGCTCCGGGCCGGCCTGATCGACTGAGGACCGCTCCGGCCACCACCGCATCTTCATGCTATGGCCCGCCGCCGGCGCGGGCCGCAGAGTGCGCTCATCGACGACTCGAAGGAGCGCCCGATGCAGAGGATGACGACGACGACCGCCCGGCTCGCCGCTCTCTTATCCGGCTTCCTGGCCGCGCGAGCCGGAGCGGCCGCCACCTTCACCGTCACGAACACGAGCGACACCGGCCCCGGGTCGCTGCGCCAGGCGATTAGCGACGCTAACGGCGCGGCCGGGCCGCACACCATCAACTTCGCGATTCCCGCCGCGGATCCCGGATGCGACTCGGGCGGGGTCTGCACGATCGCGCCGACGTCCTTCATGGGCAACATCAGCCAGAACGTCCTGATAGACGGCTACTCCCAGCCGGGGGCATTGGCGAACACGAACCCGCCGACCCAGGGCACCAACGCGGTGCTGAAGATCGTTCTCTCGGCCGCCCACGTGTCCAACCAGACCGGCTTCGCGATCACGGGCACGACGACCGTCCGCGGGATCGTCTTCTCGGGCTTCTGGAACTACGCCGTCGACTCCGTCAGCGGCACCGGCACGCGCGTCCGGGGGTGCTTCTTCGGCATCGAGGCCGACGGCGTCACGCCCAACCCGTGCAACACCTGCCTCACCGTCCTCGTCGACGACGGCATGGAGATCGGCGGCCCCGACCCGGCGGATCGCAACGTGTTCGGCTCGGCGAACAACATCCTCATCTTCATCGACCAGGCCGTGACGAACGCCGTCGTCCGGAACAACCTCATCGGCACCGATCGCTCCGGCACCGCCGCCCTTCCCAACTTCACCGGCATCTCGATCAGCAACGAAGCGCTGGTCGTCGGCAACGTGCTCGCCGGACTCACCGGCGCGCGGATCCAGGGCGCGGGAGCCATGACCGTCCAGGGAAACAAGATCGGCACCGACCCTTCGGGAACGCTGCCGCTACCGGCCGGCTCGATCGGCATCCTCGCGACCAACTCCGCCATCGTCGGCGGAACGGAACCCGGCGAGGGCAACGTCGTGAGCGGCGCGACGACGGGCATCCGGATCGCGTCGGGGGGATCGGGGAACCTCGTCCGAGGCAATTCCGTCTTCGGCAACACGGCGCTCGGCATCGACGACGGCCCGGACGGCCCGACCCCCAACGACGCCGGCGACCTGGACACCACGCAGAACTTTCCCGTCCTGAAATCGGTGACGACCGGATCCTCCACGCACGTCGTCGCGGTCCTGCACTCGGCGCCGTCGAAAATCTTCGACATCGACTTTTTCGCGAGTCCGGCGTGCTCGAACTTTCCGCGCGAGTTCCTCGAAGGACAGACCTTTCTCGGGACGACGACCGCCTCGACGAACTCCGGCGGCCTGGCGAACATCGACGTGACCCTCCCCGTGGCGACCGAGACCGGCGCGCGCCTCTCGATGACCGCGACCGACCGGATCGGCGGAAGCACTTCCGAGCTCTCGCAGCGTCTGCCCTTCTCGCACACG
>DATJXB010000227.1:0-86693 GCA_035500755.1 Thermoanaerobaculia bacterium
ACTATCTCGAGATCGTCGGCGGGTCGAACTTCGGGGTGCTCAACGACAACAGCCCGGACTGGCACAACGGCTCCTGCACGCCGAACATCGTCTCGGGCTCGACGGGCTACGACGTCGACGGCACGCCTCCCGTCTGTCCGATCGCTGGGGTCGGAACGGACGCGGCGACACCGGTCTTCGACACCTCCAATGAGATCGCGCCGCCGACGATCACCTCCGTGACGAATATCGACGGCGTCATGTCGATTCCGGCGGCCCCGGGAACCGTCGGCAAGACCATCGCCGACCAGCTCACCGAGCGCGGGATGAGCTGGAAGACCTACCAGGAAAGTCTGCCGTCCACCGGGGCCGACGGCGTCGACAACGCCGACGGCTACTACTCGAACGTGAACCCGATCCCGTCGACGGAAAGTCAGACGCTGGTCAACCTGTACGCCGTCAAGCACAACCCGTTCGTGTACTTTCGCAGCGTTCAGGAAGGCGGTTCCAACGGCAACGGCATGTCGAACGCGGTCCCGTTCTCCGGACCGAACGGCTTCTACGACGACCTGGCCCGCGGCACGGTCCCGTCGTTCTCGTTCATCGTTCCCAATCAGTGCAACGACCAGCACGGGCGCGGCAACGCCGGCCCGGGGTGCTCCGAAGACCCCGACGACAACGGCACGCAGAATGGCCTCAATCCGGGGTTGATCAACATCGGCGACCAGACCCTCAATTCGTTGATTCAGGTGATCCACGCGTCTCCGGCCTGGAACTGGGGCCGCAACGCCATCGTGCTCACGTGGGACGAGAACGACTACAGCGCCACGCCCAACGTCAACCGGGTGCTGTTGACGGTCGAGACGAACTACGGCGTGGGCGGCGTGAAGAGCAACAACTTCTACACGCACTTCTCCATGCTGAAGACCCTGGAGGCGGGCTTCGGCCTGCCGTGCCTGAACCACGCCTGCGACAGCAACGTCGCGGTGATGTCGGACCTCTTCGCGCCCATCCCGCCGGGTCAGGTCACGCCCGCCTCACCGGCCCGATTCCTTCCGACCGTGAGCTGGACCGACGCCAACGGCAAGGTGCAGTCGGCGAATCTGTCCGTGCTTTCGGCCGACACGAAGGGATTCTGGTTCTTCTCGCCGGAGCAGGTCGACGTGGTCGTCAAGGTCGTGGACGGCCGCGCCATCAACGGGAAGTTCTGGGTCTTCTACGGATCGCTGACGACCGAGCAGTACACGCTGACCGTGACGGACACGATCGGCGGGGGGGTGAGGACGTACACGAATGCGCAGGGTCAGTCCTCGAGCGGGGCGGACACCTCGGCGTTCTGAGCGACCTCAGAGAGACTCGGAGCCGGCCCGCGGGCTTCTCGGCCCGCGGGCCGCTTCTTTCTTGGAACGACGGCTCAGGGAAGCAAGAACGTCTTGACGAGGAAAACGGCCATCTGTCCCCGCGTGACGGAATCTCCCGGGCAATAGCGGAGGGGCTCCGTCGCGCAGCCGCCGGTCACGCCTTCGTGGTAGAGCTGCTCGATCCAGTCGGCGGCGAATGCGGGCGTCGGCGTGCACGCGACGTCGGCGAAGATGCCGGAGCACGGCGGGGGCGCGTAGGAGGAGCCGTGCTCCGTCTTGAGCAGAAAGACCGCCATCTGCGCCCGCGTCACCGGCGATCCCGGGCAGTAGCTGCCGCCGCCGCAGCCTCCGGTGACGCCCTCGCGTTCGAGCTGTTCGATCCAGTCGACGGCGAAGGCCGGCGTCGGCGTGCACTCGACGTCGGGGAAGATGCCGGTGCACGGGGGCGGCGCGTAGGTCGAGCCGTGCTCGCTCTTCAGGAGGAAGACGGCCATCTGCGCGCGCGTGACGTCGTTGTTGCGGCAGTAGTTGCCGCCGCCGCAGCCGCTCGTGACGCCGTCGCGGGCGAGCGTGTCGACATACGCGTGAAACGCGTCGGCAGGAGGCACGTCGAGGAAGTCGACCTGGACGGCTACCGGAACGGCCCCGGCGGCGCACGCCCCGAGCGTCACCGTCACCGAGAGCGTCATCGTCGCTCCGGGCGCGCCGGCGCTGAACAGGATCTGGCTCGTTCCCTGACCGGACGTGATCAGGCCGCCGGTCAGGCTCCACGCGTAGACGGCGCCGCCCGTCGCCGGAACGCTCGCGGAGACACCGGTCGCGCCGACGGCGACCGAGGCGGGCACCGTGATAGCGGGCGCGGCGACGCCGCACGCCGTCGAAGTCCAAAAGCCGGCGTCGAGCGTGAACGACCCGCCGGACATCGTGCCGGCGCCGGACTGGCCGGACGTCTCGCCGAGCGAGTACGGCCCGGCGGTCTCGAACGTCGCGCCGCCGCCGGCGACGACCGACGACGTGAGAACGTAGGACCCGCCGGATTGCGCGACGAGGAGCGACGCGGAAAGTGCGCCGATCGCCGCCGCGAGAACGCGGACGAGAGTGAGCGGCTTCATCGACGTCTCCTATTTCGGATCGGGGAGCGCACGCTCGGGCTCGTTCCAGCCCGGGCGCTGGTCCCAGCCCAGCCGCTTCGCGGTCTCGAGGTTGACCGTTCCGTCGTCGTTCAGGATGCGGGTCGCCTTCAAACGACGCACACTCTCCTCGGGAAAGCCGACCGTGAACTCGGGATCCGTGGCTCGTCGAGGCACGAAGACGGTGTTCGGCCGAATCGGCTGAAAGTTCTTGGACGCCTTTCGGACGCCGTGAACGACGTAGTCGAAATCGACGTCGGCGGATCCCAGGACGACGATCTCGTCGAGAGATCGGCTCTGGCACGCAAGAGTCACGAGGGCGCCGACGGGAGTCAGTTGCACGGTCAGACCGTCCGCGTCGGTGACCATGCGGAAGTCCTCGGGGACCGGAATCGTGGCGGTGCCGCCTTCCAGGTGCGCCGTTCCGCGAAAGAAGGTGTCGGCCTCGCGGCCTTCGAGGGCCACGTAGCGAATCTCCTTCGTCGGATCGCTCGGGTGTGGCTCGACGAAATTCTTGTCGCCGGTCACGATGAGATCTCCCTCCGCGTACACGGCCAGACCGTTCGAGACTCCCCAAACGCCCCAGCCTCCGAGCTGACCTCCGGCTCCTCCGGCCCCCTTGACTCCCGTTCCTCCGATGATGGCCCCGCTGTCCGCGCCTCCGAGACCAACCACTCCGATCGAGTTCACGCCTTGCACGGCGCCTCCGAAGACGCCGATGTTCGTCTGAGAGGAGCCGAAGACGCCGAATCCGCCGGCCGTGTTGATGCCCGCGACCCCGGAATTGTTGGCGTTCGGCGTGTCGCCGTGGACGCCGTCCGCGGCCTGGCTGTGGCCGTAGACGCCCCAGCCGAACGTGCTGTTGCCATGAACGCCGGTCGCGCCGGTTCCGTACACACCGTCGCCCGATGCGCTCGACCCGAACGCGCCGGCGCCGTTGCTGTCGTTGAAGCCGGCCACGCCCGAAGCCGAACCGGTCGTGGTGTGGCCGTGGATGCCGTCGAAACCGGCGCTATCGCCCCACACCCCGGCGCCCGAAACACTGTTGCCGTAGACGCCGCTGCCGCTCGACGTGTTGAAGCCCGCGACGCCCGACGCCGACCCGACGGTCGTGTGGCCGTGGACGCCGTCCGCGCCCTGACTCTCGCCCCAGACGCCGGCGTTCGTGTTGCTGGTACCCCAGACGCCGAAGAACGAGTGGCTGTCGCCCCAGACGCCGGCGGCGCCGGCGAACCCGGTGGCTCCCTGTGTCACTCCATAGACGCCGCTGCCGCCTCCCGTGTTGGTCGCGCCGACGGTCGCGGATCCTCCGTCGGAGAGCGTGAGCGGCGCCGCGACGTTCGAGGCGAAGATCGCGGCAGGCGCGGGCTTGAGCGCCTGGCGCGGCGAGAGCGTCGTCGGGCTCCCGCCGCTCGGACACGCGACGGCGGTCTCGAGCCAGCGCGGCGCGCCCGTGAAGGCGCTCGCGCCGAAGTCGATCGCCACGGTGAAGAGACCGTTCGTCACCGTGGTGTTCGACAGCGTCTGGGTCGAGCCGATTTGCGTGCCGTTGGTCGCGGCGTCGTAGAGCTTGAAGCGGAAGTCGCAGGCGCCCGTCTGCGGCGCGCCGGCGTTCTGGAGTTGACCCTGGTACGTGAAGGCCGTGCCGATCTGGGCGCGGGCGATGCCGCCTGACGCCGCCAGAGACAGCAGGACGAGAGTCGTGGGCCGCGCGGAGAAACGACGATGTCGAAGCATGGTTTTCCCCCTCTCTTCGAATGACGAAGTCAGTTCCACTGGAGGCCCAGAGCTTTCGCGAGGAACACGGCCATCTGGCGCCGGGTGACCAGGCCGTCGGGGCAGTAGTCGCCGCCGCCGCAGCCCGAGGTGATGCCCGACGACGAGAGCGCCTCGATGAACGGGAACGCGGGATCCGTTGCGGGCACGTCGGCAAAGGTCGGGGTCGCAGGCGCCGGGCTCACCTGGAGGACGTACCCGACGACAATGCGGCTGATCGCGGTCGAGCCGTCGTTGGTCGTGTTGCCGGCGACCACCACGTAGCGGTTGCTGGCGTTGTCGATGACCACGTCGTCGTCGTACAGGCCCTCGTACACGGACGACATGCCGCCGGCAAAGGCGTTGCCCGAGCACGCGGTCACGGGGGCGTCGGCACATCCGGGCTGCCCCGACGCGACGATGCAGGCTTCACCGAGCCCGTCGCACGACGCGACGTCGACCTGATACTCGCCGGCCGGGGAGGAGTCGGTGCCGTAGACGATGACGGCCGTCAACCGCGCCCCCGACGGCAGATGCAGCGGCGCCATGAATCCGAGCCCGGTGAGGCTGGTCAGGTAGCGGCCGCGTCCCGCGTAGATGTTGGAATACTGATTGCCGCTGCCGAGGGGCGAGAGCTGGGCGGCGTCGATCTCGATGCTGCCGCCCTGAGTTCCGTAGAGCGCGGGCGACGCCGCGACGGGGTCCTGGGCCGTCCCCCACGAGGCGTTCAGAAGGAAGCCGATCACGGCGAAGAGCCGGGCGTCGATCTTCACGAAGACCTCCTTTGCACTCTCGGCCGGGTCGTGCCGGCTCAGTTCCACTGGAGTCCGAGCGCCTTGGCCAGGAAGACGGCCATCTGACGCCGCGTGATGAAGCTGTCGGGACAGTAGTTGCCACCGCCGCAGCCGGCGGTGATGCCGGAGGCCGAGATCGCCTCGACGAACTGGAACGCCGGATCCGTCGTCGGGACGTCGTTGAAGGTCGCGGTCGCCGGCGGCGGGCTGACCTGGAGGACGTAGGCGATCCGGATCCGGCTGATCGCGGTCGACCCGTCCGTCGTCGTGTTGCCGGCGAAGAGCACATAGCGCGACCCGGTCTGAACGGTGATGCCGTCGTCGCTCAGGTCTTCGGCATGGCTGGCGTACCCGGGGGCATAGCTGTTGCCGGAGCAGACGGTGACGTTCGCGTCGTCGCAGCCCGGATTGCCGAGAGCCATGGCGCAGGAGTAGCCGTTCGGGTCGCAAGCCATGAGCGAGGCCTGGACTTCGCCGCTCTCGCTCGCGTCGTAGTAGTCGATCTCGATGGAAAGGACGTAGGCGCCGGGCGGAAGGGAGACGGGAGCCATGAGGTTCTCGCCGAAGGAGTTCGTCACGTACCGAAGCTGAGAGTTGTTGATGGCGGCGTATTGAATGCCGCTGGCAACGGGAGAGAGCTCGGAGGCGTCGACCACGGCGTAACTGACCTGAGACGTCCCGTAGGTCTTGGGCTGGGCGATGGGGATGCGCGCCCGCCGGAGCGGATCCGCCTTTCCCGGCACGAACACGGTCTGGGCGCGGACGCTCGCGGCGAGCAGAGCGGCGCACGCGAGCGTCACGAGGGTTCGAAGGCTCTTCGGCATGGGTCCTCCTTTTCGTTCGTCCTTCTCGGAAGTTCCGCGTCACCGGCCGCTTCGAATCGGCGTCGTCACCGGCGCCCGGGACGGTGCCGGGCTCTCTCGACAGGAAGACGTCCGCAGAATCCCCGCGGCGGCAGCGGCCGCCAGCCCCAGCGCCGCGGCAGCGGCAAGACGCGCCCGCCGGTTCGGCGAGAGAATCCGGCGTCCGCAGGCGCTGCAGTAGACCTCGTTGCCCACGAGCGGACAGCCGCACCGGCCGCAGGCTTCGGCGAGTCGCGAGTCGTCGTTCGGCATGGACGCAGTGTTCGCGTCGTCGAGCCCCGGCGTCATGGGCGGCGTCCTCTCATTTCTCTGACTTTTTCGTTCCGCGGTCCCCGGTGAGGCGCGAGAACGCGGTCTTTGCGACGGCCGCCAGCATCGCGTCGAGACGCCGGACCCCCGGGTCAGGCGCCATCGTCGCGCCGACCGTGAGGTCCGTTGCGTCCTTCTGCGCCTCGAGGATCCGCCCGCGAGTGGAGAAACCCGTTCCGGTGTTGACCGACGCGACGTCGACCGAGAACGCCCAATCGCCGACGCCGGCGACCTCGTCGCCCACCGCCATCGCGTTGGCCACGGCATGGCGCTCCGGGTGAAGACTGCGATTGACGTCCTTGCCGACGCGGGCGTAGATCGACTGGACGTCCGCCTCGCTCCTGGCCTCGTGCGAAACCTCGAGCTTCACGACGAGCTGCTCGGTCGGGCTCGCGTGATCCGCTCGCGTGCCGTACTCGCAGACGCTTCCGGAGCCGGAGGACTCCAGCTGTCTTCCGAAGATCGCGCCGACCTCCTCGGCAGTGAGGAGCAAACAGGCGCGATCGGATGGGGCCGCGGCCCGGTCTGCCGCCCTGCCGCAGGCCGACGCCAGGGCGCCGACGACGCACGCGATCAAGACCCCCGCGACCACGGAGAAAGGCGATCTCATCGGCGGACCTCCTTCGCCACGGGCAGAGTGAGCCCGCGGTCGGACGGAGCGTCGCCGCGGAGGGGCGCGCCGGTCCTTTCCGGTGGCGTCCGATTTGTCTTCTGAATTTCTGGGTAACGCGAGAGAGCCGAAGGAAGGGCTCAGGCGGCCGGCTTGCCTCGAGCGGCGCTTTCGGCCTCCCGGGCCGTCTGGCCATAGCCGGACGTCCGGGCTTCGCGGGCGACCGCGGACAGCGCCGCCAGGGCGTCCGCGTGCCTCGGTCCTTCCAGATCGATCTCGGCCTCGACGAGGCGAGCCTCGAGACCGTGGCCGACCCACTTCAGGCGCTCGGCCCGGCGCCGGGCTTCGGCCGCCAGGGCGCGGGCGCCCTCGACGTTGCCCGCCGCGGCCTCCACCCTCGCCGCGGTCAGGAGGACCTCGAGCACGGCCTCATTCTGGTTGCTCTCCGCCGCGAGCACGCGCGCCTTCCGCACGTCCTCTCGAGCCGCGTCGCGGCGCCCCAGCTCGAGCTCGGCGCGCGCCCGGGTCGAAAGCGCAATCGCCAGGTTTGCGGCCTGATGCTGATTCTCGAACTCCTTCACCGATTGCGCCGCGAGCGCGATCGCCTCCGCGTTTCGGCCCTGCACCCGCCGTAGCTGCGCGATCTGGATCCTGATTTCGGCCTGCCCGATCGTGTCGCCGGACTGCGCCAGGAGCGCGAGGGCCTTCGCGTACCGGCGATCCGCTTCTTCCAGGTTCCCGCGATCGAACTCGATGTTGCCGAGATCCTCGTGACGGCCGCCGATCGCGTCGGGGTCATCGAGCTTTTCGGCGACGTCGAGCGATTCGCGGTAGGCTTTTTCGGCTTCGTCGAGGCGGCCCTGCGCCCGGAAGGCGTCGGCGATGGCGTCGAGGCTGTAGGCCTCGTAGGCGCGATGTCCGATGTCGTGGCTGATCGAGAGCGCCTCTCCGTGCAGACGGGAAGCGCCCGCGAAATCGCCCTCCTGGACGAGGAAGTTCCCGAGAACGTCGAGCGCCCACGCGGTTCCGGCGCGGTCGTTCGTCTCGCGCCGCAGCGCGATGACGCGCTCCGCGTGCGCCCGGGCTGAGTCGGTTTTTCCCTGGAGCCATTCGACCAGACACAGGTCGGCGTAGGCGGTGCCGACCCCGGCCTTGTTGCCGATCGACTCGTAGGAGGCAAGTGCCTGGGCGTAGAGCCCGGCGGCGCCGTCGAGATCGCCGGCGTCGAATCGATCGTTTCCGATGCCGATCCGCGTCAGCGCGAGGCCGTTCACGTCGCCGTCCGCCTCGTAGAGGCGAGCCGCCTCGCGGCGGGCGTCGCGGCTGCGGTCGGTCATGCCGAGGCTCCCGGAGGCGCCCGCCTCCTGAATACGGGCTCGCGCGAGCAGGCCCGTCCGGCCGTCGGCCGCCGCCTTCTCGCCGGCACGGTGGGCGGCGGCGAGGGCCCGAGCGGAGTCGGAGAGCGCCGCGGCCGCGGAGGCCTCCGCCAGATCGAGGCGCGGATCGTCGCGTTCCGGCGACGGCATGCGGCGTAGACGGGCGATCGTTTCGAGCGCCTCCTTCGCCCGGCCTGCCGCCGTCTGGTCGGCCGCGAGCTTCAGCCCGTAGTCGAGATCGTCCGGAAAAAGCAGGACCAGACTTCGGTCGATCTCGACCGCGTGGTCCCAGCTCTTCTCGGCTTCCGCGAGACGGCTCTCGACGACCAGCCGATCTTCGCGAGAGAGTCCGCCGGAGGCCTCCGAAGCCCTCCGGGCTTCGGCGCGGGCGTTGTCGTCGTAGCCGAGGGCGGACCAGGCTCGCGAGAGAGCGAGGCGGACGAGCGGATTCGTCGGATCTTTCTCGGCGGCGGACTGGAGGTCGTCCTTCGCCGTCTTCGCGTCGAGGCGGCGCAGGCGGTCGAGCCCCTCGGCGTACAGGCGGGCCGCCTCCGGATTCCGCGGCAGCGCCGCCGCGATCGAATCGGATTGCGCGCTGCTCGCCGGCGGGAGCCCGAGACGCGTCCGCAGCGACGCGCCGAGGGAGGCGATGAGGTCGAGCACGTCCGCCGCGGAGCCGGTCTGGGAGGCGGTCGCGAGCACTTCGCCGGTCGCCGCGTCCTGCACGACGACGTCGAAGCGCAGGCGTCCGTCGGGCGGCGCGGCCACGGCGAGGTAGGAGCCGGTAACGACGAGGTCGGATCCGAGGTGCCGGCGCAGCTGCGCGAGCGTCTCCGCCGAGAGCGTGCCCGCGGGGAGTGCGACGCGCTCGCGCGCGACGTCGTCCGCGGCGACGATGCGGATCGACTCGCCCGCGCCGAGCTCGGCGCCGATCATCTCCGTCGCGGCCGTCGAGACCCAGGCGGTCCCGTCGCGGGGCGCGAGGTCGCGGAACCCCAGCACGGCGAGGGAGCGCCGGGCGCGCGCCGGCGAGGGCGGCCTGGCCCCGGGAACGGCGTGCCTCGACGCGACCCAGGCGGCCAACGCGACGGCTGCGGCGGTGGCAACGCCGAGCCAGCGGCGCGTGCCGGAACGCTCCGCGGACGTGAGGGCCTGGGGCGCGGGTGCGGCCGGCAACGGCGCGCCCTCCTCCGATGGCGCCGGTCTCGGGTCCGGCGGCGGGGGAGGCGCCGCGTCGCACGCCGGGCTGGCGGCGTCCACGCGCTCGGCCGGACCGATCCACCGGTACCCGACTTTCGGGACGGTCTCGATGTACCCGCCCTCGCCGGGGGCCTCGCCGAGCGCTTTGCGCAGCGACCAGATGTTCTTGGTGAGGTTCGCCTCCTCGACGACGAGCCCGGGCCAGATCTCCTGAAGGAGGCGCTCTTTCGTCACGAGGCGCCCGGCGTTCTCGAGCAGGAGGACGAGCGTGTCGAAGACTTTCGGGGTCAGGGGAACGGGGCGCCCGTCGCGCAGCAGTCGCCTCTCGCCGACCTCGAATCGGAAGGCTCCGAATCGGTAGCACACGCCGGGATCGGCTGGCATGGGAAGAGCCAATGATATCGAGACTTCGTCCGGCCCCGAAGGGCCGGCGGCCCGCGTCACCCTCGACGCAGGCGGTCGAGGATCCTCGTCGCAGTCTCCGCCTCGCCCACGCCGTCGAGCCTCGGAACGGAGGCGCGCAGGGCCGCCAGTCGTTCGGGCTCGGCGGCGAAATCGTGGGCGAGGAGCACCAGCACGCCGGCCGGCAGGTGCGGTGCGAGCGCGGCGAGGACGTAATAGCCCTGGTTCCGGGCGAGGTGATCGAGAAGGCGCTCCCGATCGCCGTCGAAGCGCGCGGCGAGCGCCGCCGTCTCGCCGACGAGCCTCTCGGGCGGCGTCCGGTCGAAGACGAGGTCGAGAAAGACCGCGTCGACGGGGCGCGCCGCGAGGATCCCGAGCGCGGCCGCGGCGTCGCCGGCCGCGAGGAGCTCGAGCGACGCGTCGCCGCCTCCCAGCCGGACGAAGGCGTCGCGGTACTCGGTGCCGTCCTCCACGACGAGAACCGCGCGGCGGCTCACGCCGGTTTCTCCGAAGCCGGCAGCGCGATCGCGATGCCCTTGCGGAAGCCCGGCCGCGCGGACGCGACGACGTCGATGGAGCCCTCGTGCCGCCGGAGGATGTCGGCGACGACGCCGAGCCCGCGATCGGACGGCCGATTCCGGATGTCGTCCCGCGTGAGGGCGCCGGGCAGATCGTCGTGCAGCACGATCGCCAGGCGCGCTTCGCCCGTCGCCGGGTCGCGGGTCGCGCGGGCGGCGAGGCCCAGACGGCCGGCCGAGAGGGCGTTGGCGAAGAGGTTGCGCCAGAGCGTCTCCCAGTCCGCCGGCGAGATCCGGACGAGGGGAAGCGCGTCGGCGGGAATCGTGTCGAGGAGCTCCAGCGCGGGCGCGTCGCGATCGGCTTCGGCGGCGACGTGGGCCAGGAGCGCCTGGAGCGCGTCGAGGCGGACGGGCAGCGACGCGGCGCGGTCGACGGTGCGCTCGATTTCGGCGCCGGACGCGAGCTGGAAGCAGCGCGCGGCGCGGCGCAGGAGACGGGTCGCGCGCCGGATCGCGCCGGGCGCCGATCCCCCGTCGCGGCAGAGGCGCAGCGCCCGGCGGCTCCGGCGCAGCGCCTTCACGCCCGAGTGGAGCATCGAGAAGACCGGGTCGCGGCGGCCGAGGTTCAAACGCACGCCGTCGGCGCGCGCGAGGTTCTCGAGAGCGGCAGACGCGTCTTCCGCTTCGGCGACGAGGCCGGGCGATCCCCCCTCCCCGTAGAGGCGCGAGACCAGGAGGCCCGCCGTCGCGCGCCGCGTCCCGGCGTCGCCACCGGCCAGACGCTCCGCGGCGTCGGCGAGGAGCAGGCCGCCGTGTTTGAGAGCCTCGTGGCGGAGGCGCCCGACGATGCGTCGGGCCGAGACGGCGCGGTCGGGATGTGCGGCGAGCCACTCGGCGAGCGTGAGGCCCGACCGGCGCCGATGTCGCGCGATCGCGACGCCGGCGAGGGCCACGGCGGCGAGGGTGGCGCCGACGAGCCAGCGGACCGAGCGGCGCCGGTCGAGGCGGGCGGCGGCTGCCGCCGCCTCCGATGCCCGCAAGCCGTCGGGAGCCTCGGCAAGGGAGCGGCGGTAGAGACCGAGAGCCGCGGCGTCGTCGCCGCGCCGCTCGGCGGCCTGGGCGAGGCGGAAGAGAGCCTCGGTCGAGCCGGCTTGTTCCGCTTTGCCCCAGGCCCGCATCGCCTCGTCCGCGCGGTCCGGGTCGCGCTCGAGCAGGAGGGCGAGAGACTCCCAGGTTGCCGCGCGGGCGGGGTCGGCCTGGAGGGCGCGTCCGAGAGCGCCTTCCGCCTCCCTCCACTCCGACCGGCGCTCGTGGATCGACGCGGCGAGCTCCGGCGCGCGCGCGAGCGTGGGATCGAGCCGCTCCGCCTCGGCGAGGAGGGCGAGCGCGGCGTCGAGCGACGCCGGGTCGCCGCGCGACGCGTACACCTGCGCCTTGCGCCAGCGGTCGACCGCGCCCGACGCGGGCTCTTCGGGTGCCGCGGCCGGTGCGGGTGAGAGCTCGGCGCTTCCCCGGCCGCGGCGCGACAGCGCCACGCGCAGCGGTTCGGCTTCCGCGCGCTCGCGCGGCGAGGCGCTGGCGAGGAACCGGTCGAGGCGCTCCGAGGCCGCGCTCGCGTCGCCATACTCCGCCCAGCGTCCGGCCGAGAGACGGAGCAGACGGCGCAGATCGGGGCGGAGGATCGACGCCCGATCGAGGTGGGCGAGCGACTCCTCCTTGGCGGCACGGTCGGGCTGCTCCCACTGGAGGTTCGCGAGGGCGATGAGGGCTTCGACGCGATCCGGTTCCGCGGCCAGCGCTTCGCGGCAGGCGCGAATCGCGGCGGCCGACCGGCCGGAGCGGGCCTCGACGGCGGAGAGCGCGAGGAGGGCCTCGACGTAGGACGGCGAGAGCGCGAGCGCCGCGCGGAGGCTCTCGCGCGCCTGCTTGAGGCGGCCCGCCGCGAGCGCCCGCTTGCCGTCGGCCAGCGCGAGGCGCGCCTCGATCGGCGGCCCCGAGGCGGGAGGGGCGATCGCGTCCGCCTGCGTCTCGAGCTCGAGGTCGGCCAGGCGCGGGGCGATCCACGCCGCGGTCGCGCCCTCCTTCGCGAGCGCCCGCGCCAGATCGGCGTAGCGAGCGGCGGCTTCCGTCCAGCGGCGCCGCTGCTCGGCGCGCCGGGAAAGCAGGAGGAGCTCGGGCGGCGAGAGGCGCGAGGGCTCGAGCTCGGCCGCGGCGGCGAGCAGGTCGCCGCCCTCCTCGACGTCGTCGGCCGCGAACGCCAGGTCCGCCGCCCGCAGGGCGAGCGCCGGAGACGGGTCGAAGCGGCGCGCCGCGCGGAGGAGGCGCCGGGCCGCGGCGAGGTCTTCCGCCGCGAGCCGGGAGTCCGCTTCGGCCGAGAGCGACGCCTCGTCGGGCACGCAGTCGTTCGAGGCCGGCGTCGGCTCGGGAGGCGCCGCCGCCAGCGCGGCGCAGGCGAGGAACGCGGCGGCGATCACCGCTCGCCGCGCGCGGAAAGTCCTAGCCGGTTGAACCGCAGCCGGACGGCCCGCGCCTCCCGCCGGGAGCCGGTCATCGCCTCCGCCATCTTCGCGAAGTCGCCCCCCGTCTCCTGAAACAACGCCCGAAGCGCCGCTCTTTCGAGCTCGCGGCGAAACGCCGCGACACTCGGTGCCCGCGGGCGCTCGAGCGCCAGGCTCGCCCGAGGCGCGTCTTCGGGGCGCGCGCCGGCGAGGAGGTCGAAGAGCATCCGGGCGTCGAGACGCACGACGGCGCGTCCCGACCCGTCGACCGAGGCGCCGGCGCCCGCGTACACCGCGGCGGCGAGCGCGTCGTGGACGACCATCTCGAATTGCCGGACGTTGCCCGGCCACGGGTGTCGCTCGATGGCCGTCCAGGCTTTGCGGGGGAGGACGAAGACGACGGCCGCCTCGGTCCGCCGCACCGCCTCTTCCGAGAGGGCGAGGGCGAAGGCCCGGTCCGGCTCGGGACCCCCGGCGGCGCGGACGAGGGAAGCGATGGCGCGCGCGTGGCGTGGGTCGCCGAAGAACGCGTCCGCGGTCACGCGCGCGAGCTCCGGCAGGTCCTCCCGTCGCTCGGCGAGCGGCGGGATCTCGAGCGCGAGCGAGGGGTTCAGGCGCATCAACAAGTCGGCCCGCAGGCGGCCCTCGCCCCCGGGCCGGCGCCGGTCGGCGTTCGACGCGGCGACGACGCGGGCCGTGTGCGCGATCTCCGAGGCGCTTCCCACCCGGCGGATGAGGCCATCGTTGAGCGCCGTCAGCAGCATCTTCTGAGCGTCCGGCGCCAGGTTTTCGACTTCGTCGAGGAAGAGCGTGCCTCCGGCCGCGGCCTCGAAGACGCCGGGCCGGTCGAGGGTTGCTCCGGTGAACGCCCCGCGGACGGAGCCGAAGAGCGCGGCCTGGAGAAGCCCTTCGGGAACTGTGGCGCAGTCGAACGCGACGAAAGCGCCGGTTCGGCCGGATAGGGGATGGATGACGTCGCGGACCAGAAGGCTCTTTCCGGTTCCGGTCGGTCCGGTCACCAGCAGCGGCATCGGCGTTGGCGCAAGGGCGGTGACTTTGCGGCGCAGCGCCCGCATCGCGGCGCTGCCGCCCCAGAAAAAGCGCCCCGTTCGGGCGGGCACGTCGCGCTCGGCGAGGATGCGGCGCAGGGCCGCGGCGACGCCGGCGGCGCCCGACTCGTCGCCGGCCGCGGCGTACGTGAACGCATCGGCCCGAAGCGCCAGCGCCTCCTCCTCGAAGGGGATGTCCTCGTACGCCGTCGTCAGGAGAACCGGGAGGTCGGGCCAGCGCCGGCGCAGACGCTCGAGGACGAAGAGTCCCTGGCGCTCGCGGCGCTCCCGCCGCAGGCGCTTTCCGGCGGCGGTCTCGCCGAGCGCGCGATGGTCGGGGAGGAGCTCTTCGTCCGGCAGGTCGAAGCGCAGGTCGAGCACGGCGGCGTCGGGAGCCCGAGGGCCCCCGAGCAGCGGCTCGGCCTCGCGCCACGAGCGCGCCGGGAGAAGGTCGATCTCCGGGGCGAGGCGCGCCAGCAGCTCGGCGAGGCGCGGCTGGTCGTCGAGGACGAGAGCGCGCGGCCGGCGGCGAACGGTCCTCGTCACGGCCGCGCCGCCTTCGCCGCCGCGGAGAGCTCGCGGCAGCGCTCGGCGACTTCCCGCGTCAGACCGTCGAGGCGCTCGAGCCCGGGTCGATCCAGCGCGTCCAGCCGCGCGGCGAGTCTCCGGATCTGGTCGATTGCGCGGCCGAGCTCCGCAAGCCGGTCGGCGAGGGCGCCGGCTTGAAAGAGGCCGCCCTGCTCCTGCCTCCAGGCGTCGAAGAGCGTCGCCGCGGCCGTCGACCCCGACCGGTCGCGCCGCGTCTCGAGGACGTCGGCGCGCAGGCGGGCGCGCAGGGCTTCGGTGTCCGCTTCGAGGACGTCGGGCGCCGAGAGCCGCACGGACTTGCCGACGTCGTGCCGCAGCCGCTCGGCCGCCCGGACCGCTTCCGCCGAGAGTCGCGCGTCCATGTCGTCCCGGCAAGGATACGCCCGCGGAGCGCCCGTCGTGTCATCAATGCTCCGATTCGGATGACCGAAATGCCAAAACAGAGCATCAAGGGGACGCCTGGGCGCTCTTTTCCGGGCACGCCGTTTGAAATCCCCTGGGACGAGGTGACGAAAGGAGAAGCGCCATGGACGAGTCCCTTCCCGACGACGGCTCCCCTCCGGAGGCGAAATCGAGCGGTCCTCTTCGGCTCTTCGACCGCTGGCGTTCCCGATGGCCCGGACCGGGCGGCGGCGTTCGAGTCCCGTGGAAACAGTTACGGCGGTTTCTTGCCGTCGTCCTTCTCGTCGGGGCGGGCGTCCTGGCGTGGAAGGGAGCCCGGAAGAGCTTCCAGGCCGTGGCGCCGGGACACGTCGGCGTCTGCGTCAACCGGTTCACCGGCTCGCTCGAGGCCCTGGAACCCGGGACGCACTTCCGGCCGCCGGCCTTCTTCGAGATCCATCCGGTGCGGATCTCGGACCAGCTGCTCTCGGCCGACGCGGGCGCCTTCAGCGTGACGACGAAAGAGGGCGTGATCGCGCGGATCACGGTGCAGGCCCGCTGGGCCGTGGACCGCAAGCAGCTGTTGTCGAAGTGGGCGGCCCTGCCGCCCCAGCCCGCGCGCGAGCTCGTCGCGCCCGTCCTCTTCGCGGCGTTCCGGGCGGCCGCGCCGCGCTACGAAGTGACGCGCCTGATCTCCGAGAAGCGCGAGGAGCTCGCGTCGATCGCCGCGGTGTCGGCCCGCGAGCGCCTCGCCGAGAGCGGCGTCGTCCTGAAAGAGGTCCTGATCGGCGACCTGGTGCTGCCGGAGGAGTTCGAGAAGGGCCGGATCGCGATGGTCGACGAGGT
Source organism: Thermoanaerobaculia bacterium (assembly GCA_035500755.1). Classification (GTDB taxonomy): domain Bacteria; phylum Acidobacteriota; class Thermoanaerobaculia; order UBA5066; family Gp7-AA6; genus DAHUXD01. The sequence continues at coordinate 15,660 of DATJXB010000227.1, forward strand.
CCAGTCGACCGAGCGCCTCGACGTCACGCTCAAGCGCAAGGCGAAGGAGGTCGAGGAGACCCGGCTGACGGCCGAGGCGCAGAAGGCGCGCCAGGTCGAGGAGGCCGAGGCGTCGGCCGCGCAGCGGGTCATCGCGGCCAGGGGCGAGGCCGAGGCGATGAAGCACGTCCTCGAGCTCAAGGCCAAGCAGATCGAGCAGAGGAAGCTCGAGGCCGAAGCCGAGCGTCAACAGGTCGTCGAGCGCGCCCACGCGGCGGCCGAGGCGTCGCGCATCCAGACGCTCGCCGACGTCGACCGCCGCAAGGCGATGGCGGACGCCGAAGCGTACGCGACGCGGGTGACCGCGCTCGCCGACTTCGAAAAGCTCGAGCGCGAGGCCGTGCTCGTGTCGGCCAACCCGCTGCTGATCCCGAAGGCGTTCGCCGACCGGCTGTCGGACCGCGTCCAGGTGATCCTGACGCCGTCGATCGGCGCCGAACAGCTGACCGGCGAAATCTTCAAGCGCGTCGCCAACGGGGAGCCGCCGCTCGCGCCGGCTCCCGATCCCCCCGCGACCGTGTCGGCGAGCAAGCGCTCGTCGGCGGCCGTCCACTGAGGAATCCAGGACGCCTCGCGTCTTCGAGGAGGAAATCATGAAAGAGCTGGTCCGGACCCTGATGCCCCGCTTCGTGATCGTTCTGCTCGCCTGCACCGGATTCGCCGTGTCGTGCGCCCTCGCGTTCGGCCAGACGCGGGGCGAGCCCGAAGGCTCCGACGTCTTCGTGACGCCGCGCGAGGCGTTGCTGCGCGAGAAGCCGTCGCCCAACGCCCGGGTGCTCGACCGCCCGGCTCAGGGAACGCGCCTTTCTCTCGTGGCCTCGCGCGACCGCTACCTGAAGGTGGCCTCGGCCGGCTGCGAGGGCTGGATCGCCCGCGACGTCGCGATTCTGTTCCCGCCGGGCGAGGCGGCCACCCGCGAAATGGTGGTCGTCGGGAAGAGCTTCGGGAAGACCGACGCGAGCCGCCGCCTCGCGGTGGCCGTCCTCGTTCGGGCCTCCGAGCGCCTGCGCGAGGCGAGGACGCCGGATCCCGACGTCGAAGTGCTCCTCGGCGAGACGGCCGAGGGGCTGGCCGAGCGAGCGGGTCCCTATCCTGCCGGCGCCGGGCTCGTCGAAGAGACGGGCGCGTCGGGCACTCGCGGGCGCTACGACGGTTCCGCCTTCCGGCGCGCCGCGGAGATGCTCGCGAAGGACGCGAGCCCCGACCATGCGCGGACTCGCGAACGCGCGGCCGCGGGCCTCCTCCGGTTCCAGTATCCGGTGCGGGGTGCGTCTTATCCCGTCCTGCTCCAGGAGTCGGCGGCCTGGCTCGCGCTCGTCGAGACCGCCGACGACGCGGCGGTGCTCGCCGCCGCCGCCGAGCGTGCCGGGGGCGCCGCGCTCGCCCTCGGCCGGTTCGAGCTCGCGCTCGGCAAGACCGAGGACATCGGCAGGCTGCGCGACCGGCTGTTCGCCGCGGGGCAGCGGCTCAACACCCTCGCACCCGATCGCCTCGACGGCCGCCGGCTGATCTCGCGCGCCGCCGTGCTCGGCTCCATGCGCGGCAACGGAACGCCGTCGTTCCCTCAGCAGGCGAGCGTGGTCACGGGCTCCCGGCAGCGCGTCGTCCGCATCGACGGGAAGCTCGGCGCCCTTCAAGTGACCGTCGAGACGCAGGCGGGCGCCACGAAGGACCTCCAGGCGCATCGGACGACCGTGCCGATCCTGCCGGTGCCCGGCTCCCTCCGCGTGTCGCCGGACGGACGCTCGGCCGCGTGGGTCGAGGTGCTGTCGTCCTCGCGTCTGGTGCCCGTCATGACGTCGCTCGACCGCGACGAGGAGGTGCGCGAAATCGCGTTCCTCTCGACCGGGCGCCCGCTGCGCGACCGGGAGCTCGCGCACGTCGTCAGCTCGCTCTCGGGTTTCTCCCACGACGGCCAGCGTCTGGGGCTCGTGATCGAAGCGTGGAACGAGACGCCCGGCCCCGCGCCCCGGTACTCGGTGGTCTCCGTCGCGACCGGGGAGCTCCTCTTCGAAACGTCGGAGGACATGAAGAGCTACCAGCGGCTGCTTCGCTGAACACGTCGTCAGGACGCGCGGCCGCGAGCCGCCCGTCGGAAAGGAACTGTCATGCGCTGCCTCCCTCGGATCCTCGTCGCCGCCTGCCTCGGACTGATCCCGGTCCTGCTTCGCGCCCAGGACGCCGCCGCTTCCCCGGAGTCGGAGCCCGTCGCGGCGCCGGCACCTCCGCCGGTCGAACCGGCGCCGGGGGCCGACGCGGTCCTCACGGCCCCGTCGGATCCTCCGCCGTCGAGCGGCGGGGAAGACGCCGCGGGAACGCTCGAGGCGCCGGCGGCAACGGACGCCTCGCCGTCGGAAACGGCGCCGGCGGCACCGGCCTCGAGCGCCGTCGACATCGAGTCGCTGCCTTCGTTCCGGCCGTCCGTCCCGTCCGTCGACGTCGCGACCGCATCGCTCAAGACCGTCGAAGAAGTTTCGGCGGGCCGCGCGAGCAACTGGTTCTTCCTGGCGGTGCTCGGACTGGCCGCCGTTCTCATCGTCACGCGGACGACCCGCGCGAAGTCGACGGAGACGGTCTCGATCCAGGGCGACCGCACGGCCGGCCCGTTTCCCGCGCCCGCCCCGGGGCCGCCGGTCGTGCGCCGCTCCTGACGCCGCCGCCGAAGCGGGGCGGCTCTCACGCGGGCTGCCCCGCTTCGCAGCGACCGGCGCCGGAGGCCTCGGGGAGCCGGAGTAGACTCCCGCCGTGCCCGAAGGCCCCGAAGTCGAGACGGATCGGCTGCAGGAAACGATCGGCGAAGAAAGCGAGCGCGCGAAGGAGGGGTTCCTCAAGCGCATCGCGCTGACGACCGCGATCTTCGCCGCCCTCGCCGCGATCTCGGCGCTGCGCGCCGGCGCGACCGTGAACGAAGCGCTCATGCTGCGCACCGAGGCGGCACGCCTGCAGGCCGAGGCGTCCGACCAGTGGTCCTTCTACCAGGCCAAAGGCATCAAGGCCGCGATCGAAGAGGCCTCGCGCACGTCGTGGCTGGCCGCCGAGAAGGCGCCGCCCGCCGACTCCCTCGAGCGCAAGGAACGATACGTCGCCGAGCAGAAGGAGATCGAGGCGAAGGCGCGGGAGAAGGAGAAGGAGCGGGACGAGAAGCTCGCGGAGTCGGCCCACCTCCTCCACCGGCACCACGGCTTCGCGTACGCCGTGGCGATCCTGCAAGTCTCGATCGCGCTCGGCGCCGTCGCCGCGCTGACGCGCAGCCGGCCCGTCTGGTTCGGCTCGCTCGCCCTCGGCCTCTCCGGCGTCGCTCTCGCGAGCTGGACGCTGCTCGGCTAGCCCGGTCGCCTCAGGGGCACGTGGCGAACGCGCCCGTGTCCTGGATGGGTTGATAGGCGGCGTTCAAAGGGTTGACGTATTCCTCGGAGACCCCGGTGTGCGTGTCGAGCACCGTCAGCGTGACCTGGACGTTGGTCAGCCCGGCCGAGAACACCCAGGAGTCGCCATTCAAGGCGCACGCCGCGAGGACCTTGACGACGAGCTCGATGTTCGTCGGGTCGAAGAACCAGAAGTAGCCGCTGTCGGGCGTCAGCGCCACCGCCGTGGCCGGCCCCGAGGAACCGTCCGGCTTCTCCCAGGTCGCCGACAGGAGATACCGGCCGCCGGTCAGGCAGAGGTGCTGATCGTCGGTGAGGCAATCCGTCGCGCCGCCGGCGGCCACCGTGACCGAGACCGACGACGACGTCGAGCCGCCGGCGGTCGTGGCGGTGAGCGTCACGGTGTACGTCGCCGCCGTCCGGAAGGTGTGCGTCGGATTCTGGAGGGTCGACGCGTTCGCGGCGCCCGACGCGGGGTCGCCGAAATCCCACGACCACGACGTCGGCGAGCCCGTGGACGTGTCGACGAAGCGGACCGGCGAGCCGGCGACGGGTCCGGTCGGCGAGGATCGGAAGCTCGCGGCGGGCGGATTCCCGGCCGCCTGCACGACCACCACCCCCTGCATCATGTACATGTGAATGCTGCAGTAGTAGTTGAAGTTGCCGGCCGTGTCGAACGTGTGGGAATAGCTGTAGCCGGACGAATGCTGCCCCGAGTCCCAGGCGCCGTTCCACGTGCATTCGCCGCCGTAGTAGCCGCCGGCCTGGCACGTGCCCGAGGTGGTCGAGTGCGTGCTCCCGACCCAGTTCCACTGCACCGTGTCTCCCGCGTGGATCGTCGTCGTGTTGGTGCCGCTCGTCTGGTCGACGAAGCTCGTCCCGTTAGATCCGATGTTCACGACGAACGTGGCCGCCGGCGCCGAGGCGGCGGCCGAAAGGAGCGCTCCGAGCGCGGCGAACGCCGGGGCCGCCAGCCGGGCGGCGCGGATCGGAAGTCGTTTCATGGGACCTCCTAGCGTAAGGAGGTCGCGCCGCCCGGAACGCGTTTAATCGAGCCCTAACGTTGCCGGGCTGGCGGCGGGCGGCGAGCGCCGTTTTGCGCTCGTTCAGGTCCCGAGTGACGGGACGGCCTCGGCAAAAACGTCGGGCCGTCCGAACCAGCCGACGTTGCCGAGGATGACGAGCGGGCCGATCACGGCGCCGGCCACGACGAGCAGCGGGAGGACGCCCCAGTGACCCAGGCCCCGGTCCCCGGCCCGCCACCAGACGTGGATGGATCCGATCCAGGCGGCGAGCACGAGACAGATCGCGCCGATCGTCCAGGGCGCCGTCGGCGTGTCTTTCGGCAGGCCGCGCTCGAAGAAGTCGGCCGCGGCGGTCAGGACGGCGAGGGCTCCGATCGCGAAGCCGACGAGGATTCGCCGTCCGACGATCCCGTTCGGCCGATGCGCTGCGACCACGCTCATGGCGTCACCTCATTGTCGGCGGGGCCGATGAAGCCGGGAGTATCCGGCCGGGCGGCTGAGGTTTCCGTGAAGCTGGCGTTCAATCGGCGGCGGGAAAAGCCGGCGCCGTGGCCGGAGCGCGCGCCGCCGTGGTCCGCCCCTGGCGGCCGAAGGACAGCGAGGCCGGATCGAACGGCGCGCCGCACCGGGCGCACGCCGAGGGACGCGGCCGGTTCCCGGTGACCAGCGTCATCGTGAAGCAGCTGCGGCAGGGAATCTGGACGTGCTTCGCGGAAAACTCCAGACGCGTCAGCGAGACCGCGTCGTAGCGGTAGCGCAGGGTGTGGCCGCGCAGACAGGTCGAGGCGCCGAGCGAAAAACCGGCGTCGCGGTCCGTCGGCATCTCGACGTAGATCCGGTCGCCGCACGCCGGACAGCTCAGGGGCCAGGAGACGGGGCGTCGCTGGGACATGGCGCGAACCCTCCGGTTCGCGAGACTAGAGCGGCGGCTCGGAGACGGCGTGAACCCCGGTCGAAGACGGCGTGAGCGTTTCGGGCTCGAGGCGGGTCGTGTCGACGGTCGGGGCGTCGCGGCAGGGGAAGGCGCTCGAAAGGGCGCGGGTCGCGGTGCCGATCGCGGGAGCGTCGGGATCCGCGCGCCGGAGGGCGGCGACGACGATCTGCTCGAGGAAGTCCGTCTCGACCGGCGGCGGGCAGATCGCCTTGCCTTCGTAGAGAAAGTCGAACGTCGCCGTGACGAATCCGTGGCAGAACGACGGGTCGTCGCCCAGGCAGTTGCCGAGGACGGTCCGCACGGATCCCACATGGGCCAGCAGGCCCGGTGGCGGCGGCCCGCCGGTGGCGCACCCCAGGCCGGCGAGGACGAGGGCCGCGAGCGGCAGGCCGAGCCCCGCGCGCCGGCAGACCGGGACGTTCATTCAGCTGCTTTCAGTACCACACTCGCGCGGAGGGGGTTAGGATGCCGGCCTGATTCGCTTTCGTTGGATGTGCCTCGCCCCCGGCCCGGACTAGAGTGAATTCCTCAGGAGCGCCCCCATGAACGTCTTCGAGCAGGAAGTCGCCGACACCCAGAAATGGTTCGAGAGCCCGCGGTTCGCGGAGACGACGCGCCTGTATTCGGCGCGGCAGGTCGTCGAGCAGCGGGGGACGATCGCCCACGACTACACGGTGGCGCGCGAAGCCGCCGCCGGGTTCTACGCCCGCCTGCGCGAGCTCTTCGCCGAGAGGAAATGCGTCACGACGTTCGGGCCGTACTCGCCGGGACAGGCGGTCGTCATCAAGCGGCTCGGGATCGAGGCGATCTACCTCGGCGGCTGGGCGACGTCGGCGCGCGGCTCCATGACCGAGGATCCGGGGCCGGATCTGGCGAGCTACCCGCTGTCGCAGGTGCCGGACGAGGCCGCGGTGCTCGTGCGCGCGCTGCTGACCGCGGACCGCAATCAGCAGTACCTGCGGCTGCGCATGACGGAGAAGCAGCGGGCGTCGACGCCCGCCGCGGACTTCCGGCCATTCATCATCGCCGACGCGGACACCGGCCACGGCGGCGACCCGCACGTGCGCAACCTCGTCCGCCGCTTCGTCGAAGCGGGCGTTCCGGGGTACCACATCGAGGACCAGCGGCCCGGCACCAAGAAGTGCGGCCACCAGGGCGGCAAGGTTCTCGTGCCCGAGGACGAGCAGATCAAGCGTCTGAACGCCGCGCGCTTCCAGCTCGACGTCATGAAGGTGCCGGGGATCCTCGTCGCCCGGACCGACGCCGAGGCCGCCAACCTGATCGACGGACGCGGCGACGAGCGCGACCAGCCGTTCATCCTCGGCGCCACCAACGTCAGCCTGCCGTCGTACAAGGCCGCGTACCTGGCGATCCTGAAGCGCTTCTACGACCTGGGCGTCCGCGAGCTCAACGGACACCTTCTCTACGCGCTGAGCGACGAGGAATACAGGGCCGCCGACGCGTGGCTCGAACGGCGCGGCCTCGCGCAGGCCGCGGCCGAGAACACGGCCGCGTGGCGGGAGAAGAAGGTGAGCGTCGACGCCGCGTTCGACGGCGTCGCCGGGCGTTTCCTCGAAGCGTGGGAAGAGGAGGCGGGCCTCGAGACGTACGGCGAAGCGGTCGCCGAGGTGCTGGAGTTCCGCGCCGGCGAGGGCGAGCCGCTCGAGATGAGCGCCGCGCAGTGGCGGCGGTTCGCCGAGCGCGCGTCGCTGTGGGCGGCCAAGGAGAAAGCGCGGTCGCTCGGGATCCAGATCATCTGGGACTGCGAGCACGCCAAGACGCCCGAGGGCTATTACCAGATCCGCGGCGGCATCCCGTACGCGATCGCCAAGTCGCTCGGCGCGGCGCCCTTCGCCGACCTCCTCTGGATGGAGACGAAGACCGCGGACCTCGCCGACGCGAAGCAGTACGCCGACGCGATCCACGCCGTGTTTCCCGACAAGATGCTCGCGTACAACCTGTCGCCGTCCTTCAACTGGGACACGACGGGCATGACCGACGAGCAGATGCGGCGCTTTCCGGAAGAGCTCGGCAAGATGGGGTTCGTCTTCAACTTCATCACCTACGGCGGCCACCAGATCGACGGCGTCGCCGCCGAGGAATTCGCGAGCGCGCTGAAGCAGGAGGGCATGCTCGCGCTCGCCCGGCTGCAGCGCAAGATCCGTCTCGTCGAGTCGCCTTACAAGACGCCGCAGACGCTCGTCGGCGGTCCGCGCGTGGACGCGGCGCTGCTGGCGTCGTCGGGGCGCACGGCCACGACGCAGGCGATGGGCAAGGGCTCGACCCAGCACCAGCATCTCGTCCAGACCGAGGTGCCGAAGAAGCTGCTCGAGGAGTGGCTCGCGATGTGGAGCGAGCACTACGAGCTCCCGCAGAAGCTCGCGGTCAAGCTGCTGCCGCAGCGGTCGGGGTCGGAGCTGCTCGAGTTGACGATCGGCAGCGACGGCCACGACCGGCTCGCCAACGTCGTCTTCGCGCCGATCCAGGACCGCCGCGGGCGGAACATCCTCTCGGTGCGCGACCAGAACACCTTCGAGGAAGCGCTCCGCAAGAAGCGCCTGATGTCGCTGGTCCACCTCTGGCTCGTGCACCGCTACAAGAGCCACACGGTGCACTACGTCACGCCGACCGACGACAACCTCTACCAGACGGCCAAGATGAAGTCGCACGGCCTCTTCGCGACGGTTCAGACGGAGGTCGGGCAGATCATCGTGGCGGAGGTCAACCCCCCGCGCGTCGAGGAGCTCCTGGCGCCGGATCGGGTGGCTCTCTGGAGGCTGATCCGCAAGGAGGGCTAGGCCGGGGTAGAATTTCGCGTTCCCCACGGGAGACGCAAGCCATGTCGCTCCTGGTCAAGTTCAACCTGATCCTGGTTCTCTGCTTCGGGATCGCCCTGGTCCCGGCGCACCTGATCACGCGGGAGCTCCTGCAGCGGCAGGCTCGGACGCAGGTCGCGCAGCACGCGCGCCTGATGATGCAGACGGCGCTGGCGACCCGCGGCTACACGAACAAACAGATCAAGCCGCTGCTGGCCGACCGCCTGGCCGAGGAGTTCCTGCCGCAGACGGTTCCGGCCTACGCGGCGACCGAGATCTTCAACACGCTCCGCGAGACGCACCCCGAGTACACGTACAAGGAAGCGACGTTGAACCCGACCAACCCGCGCGACCGGACGGTCGACTGGGAGGCGGACGTCGTCAACTCGTTTCGCGCCGACCCGAAGCTTCCCGAGATCGTCGGCGAGCGGGATGCGCCGCTCGGCCGGGCGCTCTACCTCGCGCGCCCGATCGCGATCACGGATCCCGGGTGTCTCTCGTGCCACACGACGCCCGACGCCACGCCGGCCTCCGTCGTCCGCCGCTACGGCTCTTCCGGCGGCTATGGCTGGAAGATGCACGAGATCATCGGCGCGCAGATCGTGTCGGTGCCGCTCGCGGTCCCGCTGAAGATGGCCTCGCAGGCGCACGAGGCGATGCTCGTGTCGCTCGTCGGCGTGTTTCTCTTTCTGCTCGTGCTCCTGAACGTCCTGCTCTGGTTTTCGATCATCCGGCCGATCCGGCGGCTCTCGCACATGGCCGACCAGGTGTCGACGGGCAACCTCGACGTCCCCGAGGTGCACCTGCACAGTCACGACGAAGTGGGCCGGCTCGCCGGCTCGTTCAACCGGATGCGCATCAGCCTCGTCAAGGCCCTCAAGATGCTCGAGGACGAGTAGCGGCGTGACGGAGGCCGCGCCCGCTTGACCGACCAGAATCTCGTCGGCCGCCGCTTCGGCGCCTACGACGTGCTCGAGGTGCTCGGCACGGGCGGGATGGGCAAGGTCTACAAGGCGCGCAACGTGACGCTCGAGCGGGTCGTCGCGCTGAAGACGCTGGCCGCGCAGTTCTCGACGGACGACGCGTTCGTGCAGCGCTTCCTGAAGGAGGCGCGCGCCGCGGCGCGGCTGAACCACCCGAACATCGTCCAGATCTACGACTTCGGCTGCGAGGAGGGCGTCTATTTCCTCGCGATGGAGTACGTCGACGGGCCCTCCCTGCGCAAGCTCCTCGGCCACGCGCGGCTGGCCGAGCGCGACGCCGTCCTGCTGATCCGCCACGCCGTGGCGGCGCTCGCGGTGGCGCACTCGCAGGGCATCGTCCACCGCGACATCAAGCCCGACAACCTCATGCTCACCGCCAAGCGCGACCGGCTCAAGCTCGTGGATCTCGGCATCGCCAAGCGGATGGACGAGGATCAGGGGCTGACGCAGACGGGCCAGGCCGTCGGCACGCCGCAATACATCTCGCCCGAGCAGATTCGCGGCGTCAAGCACATCGACGCGCGCGCCGACATCTACTCGCTCGGCGCGACGTTCTTCCAGCTCGTCACCGGGCACGCGCCGTTCGAGGGGACGTCGGGGGCGCTCATCATGTCGATGCACCTGACGCACCCGCTGCCGGACCCGAGGACGTACGTCCCGGAGCTGTCGATCGGGGTGTGTCGCGTGCTCCGCAAGATGATGGCCAAGGACCGGGAGGAGCGCTACCGGGACGTGCAGGCGCTCGACCGCGACCTCTATCGCCTTCAGATCGGCGAGACGCCCGAGCCCGACGAGCCGTCGGCGAGCGGCATCGCGACCTTCGTCAGCGTCGAGCAGCCGCCGGCCGTGCACCGCTCCCCGGCGCGCGACCCCGGGACCGCTTCGCCGTCGCCGTCGCCGGCGCCGGCGCCGGTCCCGCCCGCGCCGGTTTCCGAGTCTCGTTCGGCCGCGCCCGCCGAGGCGCCGCCGGCCGCGCCCGCCGCCACGCCGGCCTTCCGGGAGGAGGATCTCCACTTCGTGGAGGTCGAGCTCGCGCGGCGGATCGGTCCGCTCGCGAAAGTCCTCGTCAAGCGGGCCGCGAAATCGGCGCCGAACCTCGTCGCCCTGGGCGCCGCGCTCGCCGACAACATTCCCGACGAAGAAGAGCGGCGGGAGTTTCGCGCGGCCGTCCGTGCCCGCGCCAGTTGACGGGCGCGCCTCAGTCGAGCGAGCGCAGGTAGAGCGCGATCGAGTCGGCGTCCTCCGCGGTCATGCGGAAGGGCGGCATCGGCAGGTCCGGGGCGTTGCCGTCGCGGGCGATGCCGGTGCGCAGCAGGCGGACGATCGCTTCCGGATCGGACAGGGCGAGCTCGCGCAGGTTCGGCGTCGTCAGCGCAAACCGGGCCGTCGGGTAAGGAGACAGGAGCGGCAGGGGGGCGCCGCGGAACTCCTGACTCGGGATGATCCGTCCGTCCTGCTCCCGCGGCGAGTGGCACTGGACACACATCGCGACGTCGTGGGTCAGGTAGCGCCCGCGCTCGATCGAGACGCCGGGACGGGGCGTCGTCGGGCCGGCCGGAGGAGCCGGGTCCCTCGAGCCGGTCAGCAGGACGAGGGCGGCGACGGCGGCAATTCCGAGTGCGGCTCGCGGCGCGGCGGCGCGGGCAGGTTCCACGTCTCTTCGTCGAAGCAGGATTCGTGCCGGTGCCCGTGATTTCCGGGGAGGCCGGGCGAACCACCCCGTTGAGATGCCCATGACGCCCGCCGTCCCGGAAGCCCCGCCCGCGCCCGGCCAGAGCCCGTCGGAGCGGTTCGTGACGCTGCTCGAAGCGCATCGCGGGATCCTGCGGCGGATCGCCGCGGCCTATTGCCGCGACCCGGAGGATCGAAAGGACCTCGTGCAGGAGATGACCGCCCAGCTCTGGCGGTCGTTCCCGCGCTTCGACGAGGGGCAGCGGTTTTCCACCTGGATGTACCGCGTGGGCTTGAACGTCGCGATCTCGTCCGTGCGGCGAGCGGCGGTTCGCTCCCGGCACGCCGCCCCCGGCGATCCGGAGGTTCTCGTCGCCGCCGCGGCGGCGACGGACGCGGCGCCCGGCGACCGGGACCTCCTCCTGCTCGAGCGGTTTCTCTCGAGGCTCGACGCCTTCGACCGGGCGCTGCTCCTTTTGTATCTGGACGGGCACGCGCACGCGGCGATCGCCGAAGTTCTCGGCATCTCGGAATCGAACGTCGGCACACGGCTCGGCCGCCTCAAGCAGCGGCTGCGCCGGGAGCTCGACGACAACGCCTGACGGGCGAAAGGATGGCGACCATGGACCTCGACGAACTGCGGACGCGCTGGCAGGAGCACGATCGGAAGCTCGACGCGTTGCTGCGCTGGAATGCGCTCGCCGTCCGGAGCGCGGCGGCCGGCCGCGCGGAAGCGGCGGCGCGCTGGGCGGGCCGGGGCCTCGTGTTCGAGCTCGTCCTCGCGCTCGTGCCGATTCTCTGGCTCGGCTCCTTCGCGGCCGATCATGTCCGGGCGCCGCGGTTCTTCGTTCCCGCCGTGGCGCTCGACGTCTTCGCGATCGCGACCGTCGTGGCGCTCGCGCGGCAGCGGGCCGCGCTCTCGGCGCTGGACTGGTCGGGGCCGGTCGTGGACATCCAGAAGCAACTCGCCGCCGTGCGCCTCGGCCGCGCTCGCCTGACGCTCTGGACGCTGGCCCTTTCACCGCTTCTCTGGCCGCCGCTCCTGATCGTGGCGCTCGAGGGGTTTCTCGGCGTCGACGCGTGGGCGGCTTTCGGCGCGCCCTGCATCGCCGCGAACTTCCTCTTCGGCGCGGCCGTTCTCGGCGCCGCGGTCTGGGTCGCTCGCCGCTTCGCCGGCGCCCTCGAAGGGCCGGGGTTCGGGCGCCGCGTGCTCGCGGTTCTGGGCGGCGGAAGCCTGGCCGCTTCCGAGGCGGCGCTCGAAGCCGTCGAGCGCTACGCCCGCGGCGAGGATTCGCGTTAGGTTTGTCCGGTGAGTTTCTCGAGTCGCGTCCGGAACCTGTGGCGCGGCGGCCCGCCGGCGAGACTCGACGCGGCCGGGCATGCGTCGCTCCCGGGACGCTGCAACGTCTGCGGGCGCCGGACGCTCTTTCTTTACGACGACCCGGCCCTCTACCGCGAATCGCTCCTCTGCGTGCACTGCCTGACGACGAGCCGCTACCGCTCGATGGCGCGCGGCCTCCTGACCGCGCTCGAGCGGCTGGCGGGGGTTCGGGCGCGGAGCCTGGCGGCGCTGCCGCGCGGAAGGCGCCGTCCGCTCGCCGTCTACGACACGCAGGTGCCGTTCGACAACGGCGGCTCGGCATACCCCCTCCCGTGGCTTCTGGAGCGCTGTCCGTGGATCGCCCTGACGGTCTCGCGGTGGGACGCCGCGCGGGCCCGGGGCGAGGCGCTCGGCGCGGGCGTCACGAACCAGACCCTCGAGCGGCTGACCTTTCCGGACGCCTCCTTCGACGTCGTGCTGACGAGCGACGTGCTCGAGCACGTCCGCCTCGAGGCGCCGGCGCACCGTGAGATCCGCCGGGTCCTGAAGCTCGGCGGCTACTACGTCTTCACCGTGCCGCACTTTCGCGACCGGCCGACGGTCGAGCGTGTCCGGATCGTGGACCCTTCAGATCCGGCGCGCGACCAGGACATCCTGCCGCGCGAGTACCACGGCGACGCGAACGCCGAGGACGGCCGCGCGCTCGCCTACCGTTCCTTCGGCGTCGACCTGGACGAGAAGCTCCGGCGCCTGGGGTTCGACGTCGCGTACACCAAGCAGGATTTTCCTGAACTGGGCATTCGGAACACCGAGCTCTTCCTCGCGCGGGTCGCGGGACCGCCCGCTACCTGAGTCCGCCGGGCCACCAGTTCCAGCGCCCGGCCAGGCGCAGCAGCGCGGGGCCGATGACCATCCGAACGGCGATCGCATCGATGAGCACCGCGACCGAGAGCGCGAAGCCGAGCATCTTGATCGGCAGGAAGCTGCCGAGGGTGAAGCCGGCGAAGACGACGATCATGATGGCGGCGGCGCTCGTGATGACCGACCCCGTGCGGGCCAGGCCCTCGGCGATCGCCTCGGATTCGCCGAGGCCGCCGCGGCGCGCCTCGGCCACGCGCGCGACGAGGATGACCTCGTAGTCCATCGACAGCCCGAAGACGATGCAGAAGACGATCACCGGAATGATCGGAAACACGCTTCCCGTCGCCCCGTCGAGGCCGACCAGCCGGGCGCCGAAGCCCTCCTGGAAGACGAGCACCAGCGCCCCGAACGCGGCGCCGACGGACAGGAGGTTCAGGAGAACCGCCTTGATCGCGACGAGCAGGGACCGGAAGCCCGCGAAGAGGGCGAGGAAGGTGCAGAGGACGACGAGCACCACGACGCGCCGGAAGTGGCGGGCCACGACGTCCTCGTAGTCGGCGTCGAAGGCGGGCCGGCCGCCGACCCGGATCCTTGCGCCCGGCAGGCCCGTGATCTCCGCGGCGTTCCAGGTGCGCACCTCCCGGGCGAGGGTTCCCTGGTCGCGGGGCGTCAGGCTCAGCGCCGGAATGCACTCGAAGAGCGTGGCCGTGCCGTCGCTCGCCTCGAGCGTCCGGCGGACGGCGGGCGAAAGCAGCGGCAGGAAGCGCAGGCCGTCGGGGCGGTCGAAGATCGCGGGCAGGCACTGGATGCGCTCGAAGCGGCTGTCCTGGCGCAGCTTCTGGAAAAGGCGAACGGCGCCGTTCCAGCCTTCGTCGCTGTCGAGGAGGACGCCGGGCGGAAGGTCGAGCACGACGCGCAGCGAATGGATCAGGTTCGCGCGGCCCATGGTCTCGAGGGCGTGGTACGCGCGGACCGACTCGGAGCCTTTCGGGAGCCAGTCGCCGAACGGGATCCCCGTCTCCAGCCGCCGGGCCTGGGCCGCGAGCAGCAGGAGCGGGGCGCTCGCGAGGACGAGGGCGACGACGGGCCGGCGCGTGACGCGGGCACCCCAGCGCCGCCACGCCGCCGAGCCGTGGGCGGCTCGCTCGGGGCGGGGGCGTCGGACGCGCAGCCAGTCGATCCGTTTCCCGAGCAGGGCGAGGAGAGCCGGCAGCAGCGTCACGGAGAGCAGCAGGGCGAACACCGTGACGAGCAGTCCCGCCAGGCCGACCGAGCTCTGTTCCGAAAGCGGGATCGTCAGAAGCGCGGCGAAGCCGATCGTGACGGGAAAGGCGGAGAGCAGGATCGTCCATCCGGCGCGCCGCGCGGCCTCTTCGGCGGCCGGATGTCTCGCGCCGCGCGCGGCGAAGGCTTCGCGAAAGCGGCTGACCGTCAGCAGCGCGTAGTCGATGCCGAGCCCGAGGCCGATCATCGAGGCGATCGTCTGGATCAGGATCGAGATCGTGAAGAAGCGGGAGAGGAAGGCGGCCACTCCGAGCGCCAGGGCGATCGACAGCAGGCCGACGCCGATCGGCAGGACCGCGGCGAGCGCACCGCCGAAGGCCAGGAGCAGCAGCAGGAGCGTCAGCGGCAGGACGCGGAGCTCCGCCCCGCGGGCGTCCGCCGCGCTGGCGATCCGCAGGTCGAAGTTGAGGGGCACTTCGCCGGTCCACCCGAACCAGACTTTCGGATACGTGGGCGCGAGTTTCGCGGACAGCCCGCGCGTGGTCTCGCGCAGCCTCGGGAGGAGCTCCTCGACCGGGCGTCCTCCGGAGTCGAGGCCGACGATGACGAGAAAGCCGCCGGCGCGCCCGGCGAAAATCGCGTCGCGCGTGTCGAGCGACGAGAGCGTGCCGACGACTCCGGGCACTCGCTTGAGGTCGCGGACGATCGTCTCGAGGGCCTCGCGGCCCTCCGGTGTCGTGGGCAGCGGGACGCCCTCGACGACCAGCAGGACCCGGTCGGTGAACGGGGAGCGGAAGCGCCGCTGGAGCTCGTCGTGGACCGCCTGCGCCTGCTCCAGCGGCATCCGCGCGGCGACCTCGAGGTGGTTCTCGATGTTCCGCGCGCCGGGGACGATGACGATCGCCGCGGCGAGCCAGACGAAGACGACCAGCCAGGGGCGGCGAACCACGATTTCCGGCCAGCGGGAGAGACGCGCGCGCCACGAGCCGGGGCGCGCCGGGTCAGCCGTCACGGCGTTTCCCGGGCGCGCGCAGCCTTCTCATTCGGGACGGATCATGGCACGGCCCTTCCGGAAGGGCACGGACAAATTCGGCGGGGCGCCTTACCAGCGCTGCGGGACGCGCTCGAGCTTTTCGGTGTTGTAGCCCCACGCGTCGATCTTCGCCACGAGCGAGTCGTAGTCGGCGTCGGGAATCGCCGGCGTGCGCGCCATGATCCACACGAAGTCGCGGCTGTTGCGGGCGACGATGGTCTCCGTGTAGTCGGGGTTGACGTAGGCGATCAGGTACTCGGCGAGGATGGGTCCGAGCTGGAGTCCCCACTTCGCGTTCGAGCCGTCGTCGCCGACGTAGGCTCGAGGCTTGAGCGTCTTCAGCTTCCCGTCGAAGCTGCCCTCGCGATAGGTGAACGTCGTCGCGACGCTGCCGTCGGCGTTCAGCGTGTACGACTGGACCGCGTTGAAGGCGTCCTTGACGAAGGGCGTCGGGATGTTGGCGATGACGTACCAGTCGCCCATGAGGCGCGACAGGTCCACCTGGGGCACGCGAATCGGCTCCGGGGCGATCGTGCGGCAGCCGATCCATGCCGCCGCCAGGAGCGTCAGCAGGGCGGCGGCGCGGACTCGCATGTGGTCCCGAGTTTAGACGCGTTCGGCGGCGGCCTCGCTCCCATTGTCGTATAAAGTTCGCCCGTGGCCCGGCCGCTGCCGGCCGGGCGCTTGAGAAATCAGAAGGAGCGTCCTCATGCGCAGGCTTTCAGTCCTCCTCTCCCTGGGGTTGGTCCTGGTCCTTGCCGGTTGTTCCTCCTCGTCGTCTTCCACTTCTTCGTCCACGGTGGCGCCCAAGGGCGGAACCCTGGCGGTCGACGGACCGAAGCCCATGGTCGTCTACCAGGCCTGGGCCCTCAACATGCTCGGCGGCGGCGGCGGCACGACCGTCACGATCGGGATCTATCGCTGGACGACGGACGCCGAGCGGTCCGCTCTCATCAACGTGCTGAAGACCGAGGGCAACGCGGAGCTCGTGGCCGACATGAGCCAGCTGCCGCAGGTCGGCTACATCTACACGCAG
Organism: Thermoanaerobaculia bacterium; assembly: GCA_035500755.1. GTDB lineage: Bacteria > Acidobacteriota > Thermoanaerobaculia > UBA5066 > Gp7-AA6 > DAHUXD01. The sequence goes on from DATJXB010000227.1 coordinate 31,968, forward strand.
GGCACGCTCGCGTACGCCCTCTTCTATGCGCGCGAGAACGTACTTCCGGACGGGACGAAGCAGATCGTCCTGGCGACCAACCGGCCCCTCTCGTTCGCGGGCGCGATCGCTCCCGGCGCGCGGCAGAAGTACGACCTCGGCATCGCCGAGCTGCGGATTCCCACGAAGGGCGAAGGCGAGGGCAAGGTCATCGTCCAGGGGATGGCGACGATCGACGACAAGACGGGCAAGATCGAGATCAACAACTACTCGGGTCAGCCGACCCGTTTGATGCAGATCCGGGCGATTCCGCAGTAGCCTCGCCTCCGGATGCCTTGTGGGCGCCGGGGCCGGCCTTCTCGGCCAGCCCTGGCGCTCCGCTCGCGGCGGTCCCGCCGCGACCGGAGTACATTAGTCGGCACGAGCTTCGTGCGGCTTCTTTGGAAACGGAGGCGAACATGAGGCAACGCTGGACCTCGAGCCTCGGAAGGATTCTTCTGGCCGTCGGCGTCGGTCTCGTCCTGGCCGTGGGGGCCCGCGCGCTGGAGCGCGAGGGCGATCAGGGGGAGTCGGCGCAGGAGAGAAAGCTCAAAGGCCGGACCACCGCGCCGGCCGCCGCCGACGTCGACGGTGCCGTGACGCTCGACGCCCTGCTCGCGAAGAAGGACAAGGGGGCCTTCTCGGAGGCGAAGGGCGCGGCGGTCGTGGGATGGGTCGTTCAGGTCGAGCGCGAGGAAGACGGCGACATGCACATCACGCTGGCGCCGTCGAAAGGCGAGACGGATACCCAGAAGTGGGTCGTCGTCGAAGTCACGCCCGCGTGGCAGAAGAAGTCGGCGACGCTCTCACCCGCAGCGCTGCGCAAGCTCGTCGGCACCAGGGTTCGGGTGACGGGATGGATCTACTACGAGCCCGACGAGGAGCAGCCCGATCCCCGCGGCACGCCCTGGGAGATCCACCCGGTCACGGCGATCGCCCCGGCGCCCTGAACGCGTCAGGCAGAAAAGCGACGAGGGCCGCGCCCCTCGCGGAGCGCGGCCCCGTCGAAAGTCCGTCGGAGACTACTGAGACTTCGGCGCGCCTTCTTTGGAGGCGCGGTAGCCGGCTTTGATCGCGTCCTGCTCGGTCATGTACTGACCCTGCTTCGTCTTGCCGTACCAGCGGTCCCCCTCGTAGTGGTAGACCTTGGTCTCGGTGTTGACCCAGACCATTCCCTTGGCCGGCGCGGGGCGCGCCGCGGCCGTCGCGCCGCTCGCAGGGTTCGACGATCCGGTGGACGTGGACGAGGCGCCGGTGGCCGCCTCGGGCGCCCTGGGCTGAGCCTTCGCCGGCGCGGCGGCGGAGCTCGCGGCCGCCGGAGCCGACTTCGACGCGGCGGCGGCGCCGCCGCTCGCGACGACGAGCGAGGAAATCTTCGAGATCGTGCTGGCGGAGACGCCCGCCTTCGAGAGGTCGTTGACCGACGAATACGGCCGTCCCGCGACGATCTTCTTCGCCGTGGCGGGGCCGACTCCGGGCAGCGCCTCGAGGTCCTTCTCGGAGGCGGTGTTCAGGTCGACGGGTCCGGCCGCGGTCTTGGCCGCCGGCTTCGCCGGCGCCGCGGACTTCTCCGACGTGGCGGGTTTCTCCGAAGCGGCGGCCTTCTCGGTCTTCGCCGGCTTCTCGGAGGCGGTCGACTCCGCCGGACCGGCCTTGGCCTTGGACTTCGAGACCGTGACCATCGAGGAGATCTTGTCGATCGTGCTCGCGGGGACGCCGGCCTTCGAGAGGTCCCCGACCGAGGAGTAGGGGCGGCCGGCGATGATCTTCTTCGCCGTCGCCTCGCCGACGCCCGGCAGGGCTTCGAGCTCCTGCTGCGTGGCGGTGTTGAGGTCGACCTTCGAGGACTTCTTGGCCGCGAACGCATGGGCGGCCGGGACGAGCAGCGCCGCGAGGAGCAGGGCGAGGAACCGGTGCGCTCGATTCGAGTGAAGCATGGTCGTCTTCCCTCCCTTTCTGATGGGCGAAGACTCCTCCCCGGGCGATGAACCGAACATGAACAGATCGGGTCGCGCTCCTCGCGACGCCCCGGCTTCAGACGGCCAGGACGGCGGCGGAACCCTTGAGCTTGTGGATGATCCGGCCGAGCCGAACGTTCAGGGCGTGGCGCCGGTCGAGGAACGGCAGCGGGGGAGGCTGGCGGACCCCCAGGCGGCGGCGCACGCGCAGCAGCACGAAGTTGTCCGGCGCGGCGCGCAGGCCCTTCTCGACGGCCTCGATCGCGTCTTTGCGCGAGCGGGCGAGCAGATGGATCTGCGCCAGGCACCAGAAAATGTGGGGGTTGCGCGGGTCGGCGTACTGCGCCTTCTTGCAGAGGTCCAGGCCCTTCTTCTGCTCCTTCAGGTGGGCGAGGCAGAGAGCGTAGGTCGCCATCGCCGAGGCGGGGACGTTCTCGCGCCGCGCCGAGTGGCGGTCGACGTACGCGGACAAGAACTCCTTGGCGCGGGGCCACTGCTCGCGCTTGACCGCTTCGCGGCCGGCGTCGAGCAGTTCTTCGTCGGAGTACTCCTGGAGCTCCATGAAACCCCTCCCAGAGGCGCCGGGCGGCGCCCGTCAGGGCATTTTAGAACAGTTCCGAGGCCGCCCTACGGCAGCTTTTCCTGCAGGATGCGTGCCGCCTGATCCGCGCGGAATTCGGCGAGCTTCCGGGCGAGCTCGGGCCGCTTTCCGGCCAGGATCGCGACGGCGAAGAGCGCGGCGTTGACGGCGCCCGGCTTTCCGATCGCGAAGGTCGCCACCGGGATGCCGCCCGGCATCTGCACGGTCGCGAGCAGCGAGTCGAGCCCTTTGAGCGACGCGCTCTCCATCGGCACGCCGAGGACGGGCAGCGTCGTGTGCGCCGCGGCCACGCCGGCCAGGTGGGCGGCGCCGCCGGCGCCGGCGACGAGCACCTCGATGCCTTTACCGGCCGCCGCGGTGACGTACTCGGACGTTTCTTTCGGCGTGCGATGCGCCGAGAGGACGCGGCTCTCGCTCGGGACGCCGAACTTCTCGAGCGTCTCGGAGACGTTCTTCATCGTTTCCCAGTCGGACTTCGATCCCATCAGGATGCCGACGAGCGGGCCGCTCGTCCCGGGTGCCGTCATCTCATTCCCCCTGTCCGAGCGAGAAGCCCCGCTCGCCGTCGAATTCACTCAACGTTTCGGTTTTGACGAAGTCGAGCCCGGCGCCCGCGATCCGCGAGAGCAGGGCCACGATGTCGGCGTGGCCGACGTTTTTTCCGGGCGCGCCGAGGAAGCGGCAGCGGCACTCGTCGACGCGAAAGGTCTCCGGCTGCCCGTCCGGCCAGACCTTGATGCCGCGAGACGTCAGCATGCGGAGCTCGAACTCCGGCGCCGCCAGCGGCTGGAGGCGTCTGGCGAGCGCGTCGCTGTCCGGGTTGTCCCAGCCGACGTAGACGTCGACGCCGACGGTGCGCTGCCGGGCGCGGGCGCGGGCCGGGTGCGCCGCCGGGGACGCCACCGGACGGCGCGTGGTCCCGTAGCCCACCGCCTTGAGCTTCTGCGGGAGCTTGCCGAGGCGGGCGACGACGGCTTCCGCGAACTCCTTCGTGCCGACCTTCTGCTTCGAGATGCCGTCCTTGTGCACGTCGTAGGTGTGAACGCCGTCTTCGAGGGTCGCGAGCCACGCGTTGTGAACGCGCTGGGCGACGTCGGGCTGCTCGATGTGGATCAGCATCATCACGGCGCCGAGCAGGAGCCCCGACGGATTGGCCAGGTTCTGGCCGGCGCGGCGCGGCGCGGAGCCGTGGATCGCCTCGAACATCGCGCACTGCTCGCCGATGTTGGCCGAGCCGGCGAGGCCGACGGAGCCGGCGATCTGCGCCGCGACGTCCGAGAGAATGTCGCCGTAGAGATTCGGCATGACGATCACGTCGAAGGCCTCGGGCGAATCGGCGAGCTTGGCCGCGCCGATGTCGACGATCCAGTGCTCCTTCTCGAGGTCCGGATAGTCGGCGCCGATCTCGTCGAAGACCTTGTGAAACAGTCCGTCGGTCATCTTCATGATGTTGTCTTTGGTGAAGCAGGTGACCTTCCGGCGGCTGTGGCGACGGGCGTACTCGAAGGCGTAGCGGACGATCTTCTCCGAGCCCGGACGGGTGATGAGCTTCAGGCATTCGTAGACGTCGGGTGTCAACCGATACTCGATGCCCGCGTAGAGGTCCTCTTCGTTCTCGCGGACGATGACCACGTCCATGATCGGGTGCTTCGTCGCGACGAACGGGTGGTACGACACGCAGGGCCGCACGTTCGCGTAGAGGCCGAGTGTCTTGCGCGCCGTGACATTCAGACTCTTGAAGCCGCCGCCTTGCGGCGTCGTGATCGGAGCCTTCAGGAAGACCTTCGTCCGCCGCAGGGAATCCCAGGCCTCGCGGGCGATGCCGGCGCTGTTGCCGGCGAGGTAGACCTTTTCGCCGATCTCGATCTCCTCGATCGCGAGGCGGGCCCCCGCGGCCTGAAGGACGTGCAGCGTGGCCGCCATGATCTCGGGGCCGATGCCGTCGCCGCGGGCTACCGTGATCGGAACGGGGTTGGCCATGTCGTTTGCGTCTCCACCTTCCTCCCGCGAGTCTCCAGGCGGGGAGGGCGACGAACCTATCATCGAAGCCGGCGCCTCCGGAGAAGCCGAACAACCTCTCCGGCCGGCGACCCTGGACGTCCGGACGGGCGCCGGAGCGCGATTTCGGGTTTAATCTTGGGGATGGTGAAACGGGTCCTCTGGATCCTCCTGGCAGTGGGGATCGCCGTGGCCGGGGCCTGGGGTTACGGCGAGCTCGTGCGGCGGGAGAACGACACGGGCCAGCCCCTGCGCCTGCTCGCGATCGCCGAGGAGCAGAGCCTCGCCCTGTCCTTCTCGCGACGCGGGCGCCTGACGACGCGCGTGCCCGAGGAAGGCGAAGCGATCGCCGCCGGCCAGGAAGTCGCGCGCATCGAGGAGCCCGGGCTCTCCGAAGACGCCTCCGACATCGAGCGCCAGATCTCGCAGGTCAAGGCCCGCGACGCGACGCGCCTCGAAGAGATCGAGAAGCTGCGCGCCCAGTTCGCCTCGGTCGCCTCGGACGAACGGCGGATCGCCCGGCTCGTCAAGGAAGGCGTGTCGCCGGCGGCGAGCCTCGAGTCGCTCCAGCACCAGCGCGACGCCATCGCCGCCGACATTCGCGCGCGCGAGGCGGAGAAGGGACAGCTCGACGCCGAGCAGCAGGCGCTCGCCGTGCGTCTCGACAAGATCCGGCACTTCGAAAAGGAAGGCGTCCTCGCCTCGCCGACGGGCGGCGTCGTGCTGACCCGCCACCACCGCCTCGGCGAGTGGATCGAGCCGGGGCAGGCGATCGTGACCCTGCAGATCGAGACGCCGTACCTCCGGGTCGAGGTGCCGGAGGAACGGCTCGCGGCCTTCGCCGTCGGCAAGAGCGTCACCGTCTGGCCGCAGGCCCGCCCCGACGCGCGTTTCCAGGCGAAGATCGTGTCGATCAAGCCGCGCTCGGAATTCGCGACGCGAAAGAACTGGGGCCTCCAGAGCCGCGACCTGCAGACTTTCTCGGTGCGCCTCCAGCCGCTCAACGGCGCGGTCGTTTCGGGCCAGGCCTTCGTCGTCGAAGCCGGTCAGTCGCCGCCGAAAGCGTGAGCTCGCCCCGGCCCCTCGAGGTCGAGCGGCTGACCCGTCGCTTCGGCGATTTCGTCGCCGACGACGCCGTCACGTTTTCCGTGGGACCGGGCGAGACCTTCGGGCTGCTCGGGCCGAACGGGGCCGGGAAGACGACGCTGATCCGCATGGTGACGACCCTGCTGCCGCCGACGTCGGGCACCGCCCGCATCGCGGGCCGGGACGTCGTCCGCGAGAGGGCCGCCGTGCGCCGGGCGATCGGCACGGTCTCCCAGGCGCAGACGACCGACGAGAACCTGACGGTGCGCGAGAACCTCGCGGTCCAGGGAAAGATGTACGGCCTCTGGGGGCGGACGCTGCGCCAGCGGATCGAGCACCGCCTGAAACAGGTCGGCCTGTGGGAGCGGCGCAACCAGGTCGCCCGGCACCTGTCGGGCGGCATGCGGCGGCGCCTCGAGATCGCCCGCGGCGTGCTGCACCGGCCGCACGTTCTCTTCCTCGACGAGCCGACGACGGGTCTGGACCCGCAGAGCCGCCGGGCGATCTGGGACATGTTCGGCGAACTGAAGGCCCATGATCCCGATCTCGCGATCATCCTGACGACCCACGCGATGGAAGAGGCGGACTTCCTCTGCGACCGCGTGGCGATCCTCGACCAGGGAAGGATCCTCTGTGCGGACTCGCCGGCGGCGTTGAAGCGCGGCCTCGCGACGGGCGAGCGCGTCGAGCTCGAGACCGACCGCCCGATCACCGACGAGGACCGACAGGGCATCGTCGACGAAGGCGCGACCGACGTCGTGTTCGCGTCGCCGACGCTCGTCTCGTTCACCGCGAAGCCCGGCGAGGCGACGGGCCGCCGCGTCGCGCGCCTCCTGGAGATCGAGGGGTATCACATCGTCCACCTGAGGATCGCCCTGGCGACGCTCGAGGACGTCTTCTTCTCCTACACGGGGCGGGCGCTGCGCGAGCAGCCCCCGGCGTCGTGAGCCGGGAGAGCGCGGCCCGCGGGCCGATGCTCGCGCTGCTCGGCGTCCTGGCGATCGGGCAGCGCGCGTTTCTGACGCTGTGGCGGCAGCCCGTGCTCGTCGTGTCGACGATGATCTTCCCGGTCGTCTACCTGCTCGTCCTCGGCAACGCCATGAACCGGCCGCTCGAGCGCGTGCCGATCGCGGTCGTCGACGAGGCCGGCAACGCCTACGCCGCCGAATGCCGGCGCGCGGTCCTGGCGCTCGAAACCGGGCGCCGCCTCGTCGCGGCGAGCTTCGTGGCGGACCGCGCCGAGGCGCTCGACGGGTTGCGGCGCGGCCGCTACCGGGGAATCTGGGTGCTGCCGTTCGGGCTCTCCCCGTCGGGGCCGGCGCCCTCGTTCATCGGCGACAACACGGACCGCTTCTCCTTCGAGACGCTCGAGGCGGCGCTGCGGCAGGTCTGGCAGGAGGTCTCGGCGCCGCCGGACGTCGCGCCGGCCGCCCCGTCGGTCCGCCTCGAGGCGTATCCGTATCTCGACTACCTGACGTACCTCGGGCCGGCGGTCGTGTGCCTGGCGATCTTCATGGGGTCGATGGTCTCGGGCGGTCTACAGGTTCTCGAGGACCGGATGTACGGGTACCACGAGGGCTATCTCGTCACGCCGATCACCACGGGGACGCTCGTGGCGGGGCACGTGCTGGCCGGCGCGATCGTCGCGTCACTCGCCGGCGGCCTCGTGCTGACGGCGATCCTGATCATCACGCCGCTCCCGATGGCGGGCAACGCGAGCGTCGCGGCGGCGGGGATGACCGTCTTTCTGACATCGACGGCGATCGCGGCGCTCTGGTTCCTCCTCTTCGCGCGCGCCCGGAGCGCGACGCTCCTGCGCGGCATGTTCGGGATCATCAACGTGCTGCTGTTCTTCCCGTCGGGCGCGCTGTACCCGGTCGAGTCGTACCCGCCGTGGCTGGCGAAGCTTTCGGCCGCCGACCCGCTGACCTACGGCGTCCGCGCCCTGCGCAACCTGCTGCTGCGCGGGGCGGCGCCGCCGGCCGTCTACGCGGACTGGGTGTTTCTCGCGACCTTCACGATCGTCGCCGCGGTGCTGACGAAGGTGTTGTTCCGGCGGGAGGTTTGATCGGCGGTCCGCAAGGAAACGTCGAGAACCTGCTGCGTTCGCTACGCCCCGCGGAAGTAGTTCTCGAACTCCTCCGGGTGGGCCGCGCGGGCGCGCGCCTCCTCGAGCTCGACGACGCCGTCCTTCGCGAGACGCGCGAGCGACTCCTCGAGCGTGATCGAGCCCTGCTTGCGCGTGATGGCGATCTCCTGGTGGAGGTGCTGCAGCGCGTTCTTGCGGATGTGCTGGCGGGCGCCGTAGCTGACGTAGAGGAGCTCGGCCGCCGCGGCGCGACCGCCGCCCTTCTTCGGCAGGAGCGTCTGCGTCAGCACGGCCGCGAGCGACATCGAGAGCTCCTGCCGGATCGTGTTCTGCCGCTCCGCCGGGAACGAGTCGGCGATGCGCGACACGGTCGACGCGACGTCCGTCGTGTGCACGGTCGAGAAGACGAGGTGCCCCGTTTCGGCGGCGGCGAGGGCGATTCGCATGGTCTCGGGGTCGCGCATCTCGCCGACGACGATGACGTCCGGCGCCTGGCGCAGCGCCGCCCGCAGCGCGGTCGGAAAGTCCGGCGCGTCGACGCCGATCTCGACCTGCTCGACGAGGCTCGCGCGGTGCGGGTGCTCGTACTCGACGGGGTCCTCGATCGTGACGATGTGCCGGGGATCGCGCCGGTTGATCTCCTCGACGAGCGCCGCGAGCGTCGTCGTCTTGCCGGAGCCGGTCGGGCCGCCGACGAGAACGAGGCCGCGGGGCAGCTTCGTCAGAGCCTCGGTTCCGGGCGGCAGGCTGAGCGTCGAGAGCCTTGGCGGCTGGGTCGGCAGGGCGCGGACGGCGGCGGCGGCGCGGCCGCGCTCGCGGTGCAGGTTGACGCGGAACCGGCCCACGCCGCGCACGCGGTGGGAGCCGTCGGCGATCCCGGCGTCGCGGTACTGCGCGCGCGCGTGCGCGCCGAGCGCCGGCAGGACGGCCTCTTCGATCTCTTCGCCCGACAGCGGCGGCGCGGCGAGCGGCGTCACGCGGCCGTCCAGGCGGATCGCCGGCGGCGAGCCCGCCACGAGCAGGAGGTCGCTGCCGGCGCGGCGGACCAGCTCCTCGAGCCAGGCGTCGAGCCGCGTGGCGTCGGCCGGCTCGGCCCGGATGGCGCGCGCGCCGGAGACGGGCTGATCCGCGTTCAGCTCGCGGATGAGTCGGTTGATGTCCTCGGTGTCGTCTTCCACTGTTTCTTCGAACGGATACGGACGGGGCGTCCGTTTCGTCCAGGGCATAAGCTTAGGGCAATCCGGAGGCCTGCCATGAGCGCTCCCGAATCCCCGCGGCCGCCGCTGCCCCCGTTCGACGCCTCCACGGCAGTCCAGAAGGTGCGCCTCGCCGAGGACGCCTGGAACACGCGGACCCCCGAAAAGGTGGCGCTGGCCTACACGCCCGACAGCGTCTGGCGCAACCGCGCCGAGTTCATTTCAGGGCGCGAGGCGATCGCCGCCTTCCTGAAGCGCAAATGGGCCCGCGAGCTCGATTACCGGCTCATCAAGGAGCTCTGGGCGTTCCACGAAAGCCGGATCGCCGTGCGCTTCGCGTACGAGTGGCACGACGACTCGGGAAGCTGGTTCCGGTCGTACGGCAACGAGAACTGGGAGTTCGACGACAAGGGCTACATGCGCCGGCGGATCGCGTCGATCAACGACCTGCCGATCGCGGAGCCGGATCGGAAGTTCCGCTGGCCGCTCGGCCGGCGCCCGGACGACCACCCGGGGTTGAGCGAGCTCGGACTGTAGGGTCGGGCGCGCGCCCCCTCAGCCCTCGAGCGGCAGGCGCCAGTCCGTGTGCGGCGCGTGGTTCTCGAAGATCCAGCCGCGGAAGAGCCGTCCATAGGTCGTCGGCTGCCAGCCGATCTCGTCGAAGAAGGGCCGCAGCGCGAGGTGCAGGCGCCGCAGCTTGTAGAACGGCACCCCGGGGAAGTAGTGGTGCTCGAGGTGGTACGACGACGAGAGGTACCAGAACTCCCAGAACCGCGACGGCTTCAGGATCGAGCCCCACTTCGCCGGATCGGCCGGGTCGATCGCGTAGTGCTGCCCGAGGCGGTTCAACGCGAAGGCGATGGGGAAGACGAAGAACACGGGAACGAGATAGACGCGCGCGAGCACGCCGAAGCCGCCGAAGGCGTAAAGGGCCGCCATGACCCCGACGTGGAAGAGGATGGTGACACGCCGCTCCCGCGCGATGCGCCGCCGGATCTCGGGCGGATACGTGGCCGTTTCCCGGCGCGCCGCGCGGAAGTAGATCGGGAAGAGCGCGGGCGTGAAGTAGAGCAGCTTGTACCAGGCGCGGTTGATCTTCGGCGAGAGGTAGTGCCGCTTGGGGTCCGCCACCGGGTCGCCGAGCTCGGCGTGGTGCGTCAGATGCCAGCGCGTGAACTGCGTCGCGGAGATTCCGGAGGGCACCGCGTAGAGGAGCGAGAGGAATCGGTCGCCGCGCGGATGCGGCCCGTTGAAGACCGCGTGGTGCAGGGCGTCGTGGAGCAGCACCGTGAAGTTGAAGACCGTCCAGCCCGAGACGACCGCCGCCGGGATCCAGATCCAGGGCTGCGGGTATCGCCACGCGACGGCGGCGGCGGCGAGGACCATCAGGAACTGCCGCGCCGCGACGGCGGCGTGGCGCGCGGGGCTCTTGCGGTGGAGCTCCTTCAGGAGCTCGTGGGGGATGCTCCTGTTGAGACGGTGCCGGAGCTCCTTCGAGGCTTTCGCCCAGTAGTGCTCGCCCGGCGCGATTTCGTCGGGGCGGGGAGACGTTCCGGCGTTCGGGTTGGCGCTCATGCGACGGCGTCGTCCCCGGAGAACCTCCGGAGAGACGGCCTTATTCTACGGCCGTGGGCGACTCGCGCGTTTTGCTCGGCCGCCTCTACCGCGCGGCGCTCGAGGGCGCGGATCCGGAGGCGGCGGTGCGCCGCGCGCTCGCGCGGCCGGACGTGGCGCGCGCGCTCGCGGGAGCGAGGACGGTCGGCCTCTTCGCCGCCGGCAAGGCGGCGGCCGCGATGGCCCGCGGCGCCCGGTCGGTCGGCGGGGCGCGGCGGCTCGTCATCCTGCCCCGCGGACACGCCAGACTCGGCCTGCCGACGCGCGACGTCGCGCTCGCGTCGCATCCCGAGCCGGACTCGTCGAGCGCGCGCGCGGCCCGGCGCGCCCGCCGCTTCTTTCGCGGCTTCGGGGAAGGCGACGTGATCCTCTGCCTGGTGTCCGGCGGGACGTCCTCGCTTCTGGCGCTCCCACGCCCCGGCCTGACGCTCGCGGCCAAGCGGCGCGCCGTGCGCGCGCTGGCGAACCGGGGCGCCTCCATCCTCGCGTTGAACCGGCTGCGGACGTCGCTCTCGGCGGTCAAGGGCGGCCGCCTCGGGCGCGAGACGCGCGCCCGCCTGGTCACGCTCGTTCTGTCCGACGTGCCGGGCGACCGCGCGGCCGCCGTCGGGTCGGGGCCGACGATCCGCGGCCGGCGCGGAGACGTCGTCCGGGTCGTCGCGTCGAATCGCGCGGGTCTCGACGCCGCGGCGCGCGCCGCTCGGGCCGCGGGCGTCCGCGTGGTGCGGTGGCCGAAACGGCTTGCGGGGGAGGCGCGGCGAGCGGGAGAACGGCTCGGGCGCGCCGCGTCGGCGCTGCCGCGCGGGACGGTGCTTCTCGCGGGCGGCGAGACGACCGTGACGCTGTCCGGCACGCGCGGCCGCGGCGGACGGAGCCTCGAGCTCGCGCTCGGCGCGGCCATGGCGCTGGAGCCGCGAGCCGGCGTGACCGTCCTCGCCGCGGGTTCGGACGGCCTCGACGGCAGCTCGGGAGCCGCCGGGGCCTACGCGGACGGCCGGACAGTCGGGCGCGCGCGGCGCCTCCGCCGCGACGCGCGGGAAGCCCTCGCGCGCCACGACACGCGGGCTCTTTTCGCCGCCCTGGACGACCTCTTCGTGACCGGCCCGACCGGCGGGAACGTCGGCGACTGGGTCTTTCTGGCGCGAGAACCGCTTCGGGGGCGCCCCGTATAATCCACCGTTCGCCCATGCCGACAACGCCCAGGAACCGGGAGCGCGCCGCCCTCGAGCGGTACACGGAAGAGCCGAACCGCTTCGGCGCCTACCGCCTCGCGCTGGGCTTCCCGAATTCCTACGAAGTCGGCATGTCGAACCTGGGCTTCCAGTGGGTCCACCGCCTGTTCAACCGCGTTCCGGACCTCGCCTGCGAGCGCTTCTTTTTCGAGGAAGGCGAGCCCGCGGCGACGTTCGAGACGGGGACACCGCTGTCGGAGTTCGGCCTGCTCGCGTGGTCGCTGTCGTGGGAGATGGACATCGTCAACATCCTGCGCACGCTCGACGCGGCCGGCATTCCGCGGCGCCGCGAGCTCCGGGACGAGCGGCACCCGCTGCTGCTCGTCGGCGGCGACATCGCCCGGATGAACCCGGCGGCGCTGTCGCCGTTCGTCGACGCCTTCGCGCTCGGCGACGGCGAGCGTCTGGTGCCCCGGATCGCCGAGCTGCTGCAGGCCGGCCTCGACCGAGGCGCGTTTCTCGAGGCCGCGGCCGCGCTGCCGGGCTTCTTCGTGCCGGACGTCCAGGGCGCGCGCGCCGAGGGCGCCGGCGAGGGCCGCGTCGTCGTGCAGCAGCCGATGTCGCGCAAGGAGATCGGCCCGGCGTTCGAGGTGCCGCACACGACGATCCTGACGCCGCGCACGGAGCTCGCCGACAAGCTCCTGATCGAGATCTCGCGCGGCTGCACCGAGATGTGCCGCTTCTGCTGGGCCGCGTACGCGATGGCGCCCGTCAAGCAGTATCCGGCGGCGTCGATCCTCGACGCCGCGCGCCGGGCGCGGCCGCTGACCGACCGCGTCGGTCTGATCGCGACGGCGGTCTGCGATCACCCCGAGATCTCGACGATCCTCGAAGGTCTCGCGGGCCTCGGGTACCACATCGCGCTTTCCTCCATCAAGATCGACGCGATCGACGACCGGATCCTGGAGGTGCTCGTGCGGCAGGGCGAGCGCGCGCTCGCGATCGCCCCCGAGGCCGGCAACGAGCGGCTGCGCCGCTTCATCAACAAGAAGGTCTCCGATGCGATGCTGGACGAGAAGGCGCGCCTCGTCTTCGCGCGCGGGTTCACGCGCCTGAAGCTCTACCTCCAGGTCGGCCTGCCGTCGGAGACGGACGCCGACGTCGCCGACATCGTCGGGCTCGTGGCACGGCTGCACGAGATCGCCGTGGAGGAGGGACGCCGCCTCGGGCGCATCGCCGAGATCGTGCCCTCGGTCAACGCCTTTATCCCGAAGCCGCACACGCCGTACGAGGACGAGGCGCTCCACGACGAGGCGGAGCTCCAGGAGAAGCTGGTGTTCCTGCAGCGCGAGCTCTCGAAGATCCCGAACGTCGTCTTCCGCGGCATGCCCGTCGGCGAGGCGGTCTGGGAGGCGTTCCTCGCCAAGGTGGACGAGTCCGGCGCCGACATTCTCGAGGAGGCTGCCGCGGGCACGCCCGTGCGCCGCCTCTTGAAGACCCATCGTGACCGCATCGCCGCCGTCGTGCGTCCCGGAAGCGTCCGGCCGCCGTCGTCGGCCGCCCCGTGGAGTTTCATTGCGAAGCGTTGAGAGGAGAGCCGTGAAGAAAATCGAAGGTCGAAATCCGAAAGCCGAAGGTCTGGGCCGGACACTGTGCCTCGGGGCGGCGCTGCTCCTGGGCGCCGCGGCGGTGTTCGCGGTCGACGCGCCGCTGACGCCCGATCCGGCGGCGTTCAAGGCGCGGCGCGAGAAGTTCATGTCGATGATGGCGCCGAAGTCGATCGCGGTCCTCCGGACGGCGCCCACGCGGGTCATGACGAACGACGTTCACTATCCCTATCGTCAGGACAACGACTTCTACTACCTGACGGGGATCACCGAGGACGACGTCACGGCGGTCCTCCGTCCGGACGCGCCGGACGGCAAGAAGTACGTCCTGTTTCTGCGGCCGCGCGACCTGAAGCGCGAGGCCTGGGCGGGCGCGCGGGTCGGTCCCGACGAGGCGCTCGCCGCCTACGGCGCGGACGCCGCGTTTCCCCTGAAAGATTTCGACTCGAAGATGGCCGACTTCGACCGCACGACCTACAAGACGAGCGGCTATCTGATCGGGGCCGAGAAGCTCTACCTGTCCGACGGCCATGACGAGGGTTGGATGTCGACCTTCGACAAGAGCTACCAGCAGCTGCGCGCCCACGACGAGGGCCCGGCCTCGATCGTCGACGCCCGCGGCATCATCCACGAAATGCGCCTGATCAAGGACGCCGAGGAGCTGCGCTTCATGCGCCGCGCCGCCGAGGTGTCCGCGCAGGGCCACGTCAAGGCGATGCAGGCCGTGGCGCCGGGCAAGTGGGAGTTCGAGGTCCAGGAAGCGCTCGACGGCTGGTGCTCGATGAACGGCGTGCGCCGCATGGCGTATCCGTCGATCGACGGCTCCGGGCCGAACTCCTGCGTCCTCCATTACGAGGACAGCTCCCGGCAGGCGAAGGACGGCGAGCTTTTCCTGAACGACTCGGGCGCCGAGTACGGCATGTACGCGACCGACATCACGCGCACGTATCCGGTCAACGGCCACTTCTCGCCCGAGCAGAAGGCGATCTACGAGATCGTGCTCGACGCCCAGAAGAAGGGGATGGCGATCGTCAAGCCGGGGATCCCGCACGACCAGATCGAGGCGACCTGCGCGCTCGCCCAGGCCGAGGGACTCGTGAAGCTGGGTCTCTTGCAGGGCGATCCGGCGACGCTCGTCAAGAGCATGGGCCACCGGAAGCTCACGCTGCACGGGGTGTCGCACTGGGTCGGCCTCGACGTCCACGACCAGTCCGCGTACCGGGGAGCCGACGGCAAGTCCCGCGTCCTCGAGCCCGGCATGGTGTTCACGATCGAGCCGGGGATCTACATCCCGGCCAACACCGCGGGCGTCGACCCGAAATGGTGGAACATCGGCGTGCGGATCGAGGACACGGTGCTCGTCACGAAGGACGGTTATGACTGCCTTTCGTGCGGGGCGCCGCGCGAGGTCGTCGAGGTCGAGAAGACCGTCCAGTCGGGCAAGAAGTAGCGCCGCGGCGGCCCGCGCCTCAACGCGTCGGGACGAGAACGCGGACGGTCTCGTCGCCGACGCGGCAGGAGACCGGCGTCTTGAGCACGGCGTCGCCGTCGACCTGCACCTCGACGGGTCCGTCGAGCGAGCGCATGGAGACCTCCCGGCCGCGGACGATGCGCGCGAGGCCGTCCTCGAGGTGGCCGGCGCGGCCGGCGGCCATCAGCTGGAAGAGCTGCGCGAGCTTGCGGCGGCTGCGGTGCGCGAAGAGCAGCACGTCGAACGCGTCGGCGTCGAGCCGCGCGTCGGGCGCGATCACCCACCGCCCGCCGTAGTGGCTCGCCCGGCAGGCGACCGCGAAGGTCGCCGCGTGCACGTCGCCGTCGACGGTCACTTCCAGGCGCGGAAACTCGTAGACGAGGAACTGAGCGAGCGCCGTCGGCAGGATCCCGGTGCGGCCCAGGAGCCGCTTCCAGGCGAAGCGCATGTTGGCCATGACGCGCGCGTCGAGGCCGGCGCCGGCCCACAGCAGAAACGGCCGGCCGTCGGCGTGCGCCAGACGCAGCACGTGGGGCCGTCCTTCGTGGAGGAGCGCCTCGGCGCGCGCGAGGTTCGTCGGGATGCCGAGCTCGATGGCGAGCACGTTCGACGTGCCGCCCGGCAGGACGGCGAGCGGCACCTCCGAGTCCTTGAGCCCCCACGCGGCCTCCGAGATGGTGCCGTCACCGCCGCAGACGGCGACGACGTCGAGCCCGCGGGGCACGAAGGTGCGGACGATCTCGGTCGCGTCGCCGGGGCCGCTCGTCGGCGCGTTGACGAGCTCGAGCCCGCGCCGGCGCTGCCGGTCGATGAGCGCGCTCATCGCGCCGCGGCGGTCGCGCTGTCCGGCCGTCGGGTTGTAGACGAGGACGCCGCGTTTCATTCGGCTAGAAAAGATCTCCGTCCCGCCGGGGGGCAACGACCCCGAGGTGGCGGTAGGCGGCGGGCGACGCGACGCGGCCACGCGGCGTGCGCTGCAGAAACCCGGCCTGAAGGAGGTACGGCTCGTAGAGGTCTTCGAGCGTGCCGCGGTCCTCGCCGAGGGAGGCCGCGAGCGCGCCCACGCCGACGGGGCCGCCGCCGAACTTTTCGATGATCGTGGCGAGGATCCGGCGGTCGAGCTCGTCGAAGCCGTGCTCGTCGACCTCGAGGCGCGCGAGCGCCTGCTTCGCCGTGTCGAGCGCGATCTCGTCCTTGCCCGCGACCTCGGCGAAGTCGCGCAGGCGGCGCAGCAGCCGGTTGGCGATGCGCGGCGTGCCGCGGCTGCGGGCGCCGATTTCGCGCGCGGCCTCCGGCGTGATCCGGATCGAGAGGATGCGCGCCGAGCGTTCGATGATCTCCGACAGCGCGGCGACGTCGTAGAAATCGAGGCGCAACGTGATGCCGAAGCGCCCGTGCAGCGGCTGAGAGAGCAGCCCGGGGCGCGTCGTCGCGCCGACGAGGGTGAACGGCGGCAGATCCACCTTCATCGTGCGCGCCATCGGCCCTTCGCCGATGAGCACGTCGAGCCGGAAGTCCTCCATCGCCGGATAGAGGATTTCCTCGACCGTCGGCGAGAGCCGGTGGATCTCGTCGACGAAGAGCACGTCGCGCGGCTGCAGGTTCGTGAGGATGCCGGCGAGGTCGCCGGCGCGCGCGATCATCGGTCCCGCGGTCAGGCGCAGGCCCGCACCCATCTCCCGGGCCACGATGTGCGCGAGCGTCGTCTTGCCGAGGCCGGGCGGTCCCGTCAGCAGGACGTGGTCGAGCGGCTCGCCGCGCCCGCGCGCGGCCGCCAGGAAGACGGAGAGGTTCTCCCGGACCTTGGTCTGCCCGATGTACTCGCCGAGGCTCTGGGGCCGCAGCTTCGGCTCGACCGCCGCGTCGTCTTCGAGCGCGGTGCCGGCCAGGATTTCCCGTGCGTCGGTCACGGCGCCCTCAGTCTATCGCCTAGACCGACGTCAGCCGCCGCAGCGCCTCCTTCAAGAAGTCGCCGAACTCTCGGACGCCGCCGGTGCGGGCGGTCGCGTCCACGGCCCGCTCGGCTTCGCTCCTGCGATAGCCGAGGTTGACGAGCGCCGAGACGACGTCGTCGGCGGCGACCGCGGCCGGGGCCTTTGACGGGGCATCGCCGGGCAGACTGGCCACTTTCTCGGCGAGCTCGAGGACCATGCGCTCGGCCGTCTTCTTGCCCACGCCCGGCACCGCGACGAGGCGGCGCACGTCCTGGGAGCGGAGCGCGGCGACGAGCTCGGTCGGGGGAATCCCGGACAGCACGGTCAGCGCGACGCGCGGCCCGATACCGGTCACGCCGTTCAACAGCAGAAAGAGTGTGCGCTCGCGTTCGGTCAGGAAGCCGTAGAGCGCGAGGGCGTCTTCGCGGACGTGCGTGTGGATGAAGAGCGACGCCGGCGACTCCGCGTCCGGCAGCTCGTAGAACGTCGAGAGTGGGATGTGGACGAGGTAGCCGACGCCGCCGACGTCGAGCAGCACCTGGTCGGGGGCCTTGGCCGCGAGCCGGCCGGTGAGGCGTCCGATCATGGAGCGATTCTAGCGGCGCCCCGGGACGCGGGCTCAGCTCCGGCGGTTGTTGTTGTTCGTCGGTTCCCGCAGGAACGTGGCGAGCAGCGTCTCGTTGACTTCGACCTGGCGGACCGAACGCTGCTGCTGCAGGTACGCGCGCGTCAGGCGGTCGGCCTCCCGCGTCCGAATCGAGTCGCGCAGCTGCTCCTTCTGGGCCTCGAACGTCGTCTTGTTGCCCTCGGTCCGCGTCAGGACGCGGAAAAGGACGTAGCCGTTGGCGACGGCCACCGGCGGGCCCGACTGGCCCTGCGCCGTGCGGAAGACCGCGGCCGCCAGATCCGGCGCCGCGCCGACCTCGGGAACCGGGCCGGAAGGCCCGAACTCGGTCGTGGTCTTGACGTCCGTGCCGTAGCGGCCGGCGAGGGCCGCGAGCGTCGTGCCGGAGGAGAGCTCCTTGGAGGCGGGCTCGAGCTGCGCCAGGGCATCCTTCTCGCGGCGCTCGGCCTTCCAGTCGGCCTCGACACGGGCCTTGAGCTCGGCAAACGGCGGCACGCCGGCGGCGCGCTCCTCGGCGGGGCGGACGAACACGATGCCGCGGGCGGTCGTGACGGGCACGTCCGAGACCTTGCCGATCGGCGTCGTCCAGGCCTCGTCGGCGAACTTCTGGTTCGTGCCGATGCCCGGGATCGAATCGCCGCGCGCCGCCCACTCGGTCGTGTTGTACGTGACGGCGTCGGACTGGAGCTTGCGCAGGTCGTCGTCCGAAGCCGAGCGCATGCCTTTCAGCTTCTCGGCGAGCTCGTGCGAGAGCCGCTCGACCTCCGCCGACCCCTGGCGCTGGGAGAGCTCGGCCGCGAGCTGGGGGCGCACTTCGTCGAACGAGCGCTGGCGCGCCGGCGTCTTCGACTCGACCTTGATGATGTGGTAGCCGAACTGGGTCTTGATGGGGCCGCGGATCTCGCCCGGCGCCATGCTGAAAGCGGCCTCCTCGAACTCGGGGACCATCTGCCCGTGGGAGAAGGGCGGGAGCTTGCCGCCGGTGGTCTTGCCGCTCGCGTCGTCCGTGTTTTCGTTGGCGAGCTTGGCGAAGTCGGCGCCCGGCTGCTTCGCGCGCGCGGCGATGTTCTCCGCGCGGGCCCGCGCGACCGCGTCCGCGTTGTCGCCCTCGCCCGGCTTGATCAGGATGTGCGCGGCGTTGACCTGCTCGGGGGCGGCGAACGCGTCTTTGCGCTGCTCGTAGGCCGCCTTCAGCTCCGCCTCGGTCGGCGTGATCTTCGCGCCGACGCGGGCGCGGTCGATCAGGAGGTACTTGACCTTGCGCTGCACGGGGGCGCGGTAGCGGTCCTTGTGCTTGTCGAGGTAGCCCTGCAGGTCGGCGTCGGTCGCCTGGGCGTTGGAGTCGAGGCGCGCCGTCGGGATGAGGATGTACTCGATCGTGGCCTTGTCGTTGCGCGCCGCGTACTCGCGGGCGAGCTCGGCGTCGGGGACCACGACCGAGGCCTTGACCAGGCCGGCGTACTTCTCGAGGAGCATGTCCTCGCGGAGCTCTTCCTCGAAGCGGTCGGGCGTCACGCCGTTCGAGCGGAGCATCTTTTCGTACTTTTCGCGGCCGATGAACTGGTTGTTTTCCTGGAAGAAGGGCAGCGTGACGATCTTCTGCGTGAGCTCCTCGTCGGAGACGTGCAGGTCGAGCTTCTTCGCGGCTTCGAGGCGGAGCATGCGCTCGATCATCGCGTCGAGCACGTTGCGCGGCAGGTCGAGCGCGCGCTCGAGCTCGGGCGAGAAGTTGCCCTGGTACATCTGGCGGTAGCGCTCGACCTGGGCGCGGTACTGGCGGTCGAATTCGACGGCCGTGATCCGTTCGTTGCCGACGCGGGCGACGATCTGGTTGCCCCGGTTCGACGGATCGGTGCTCGATCCGGACCAGAACACGAAGCCGAGGATGAAGACCGCGATCACCAGAAACAGCGTCCACTTCAGGTGGTGGAAGCTGTTGCGCATCGTCTTGAGCATTCGGAAACCCCTCCGCCGATTCGTTCGAGAACGCGCGACTATAGCAGGGCAACCTCGGCTCGGGGAGGCGCGCCGCCCGCGTCTCGCGGCCCCGCCGGGGGCCTCGGACACCTGCGGTCGCGGGCCAAGTGTGCTATAAGCAATCGGGGTAAGTCCCGCAGTTTCGGGAGTTTATGCGAAAGCGGAAGTCCGGCCAGCCGGCGGGAACCGATCTGGATTGGTTCGTCATCCCGATCGAGAAGATCCGTCAGTGGGCGGTCATCATCGTCCTGCTCCTCGTCGCCGGCGGCGTCGGGTACTTCGTCACGGTGCGCAACCGGCGCTCACCTCAGGAGAAGGCGCGCGCCGAGATCGCGCAGGCCGACGCGCTGCTCGCGCGGGCGACCCGGTCGACCGGGGCCGCGAAGCCGGGCTCCAACACGGCGCAGGCGCACGACTTCCTGCGCGACGCCCGCGAGTCGTTCTCGAACGCGAAGTACGAGGAAGCGTTCCGCCTCGCGGTCGAATCGGAGTCGTATTCGCGGCGCGCGCTGGGAAGCTCCGGCGCGGGCGAGCAGGGCGACGCGACGTTCGTGTTCGTCGAGGGGGACGTGTCCCTCCAGCGCGCGGGCCGCTCGACGTTCGAGCCGGCGCGGCAGCGCGAGCCGCTCTTCGACGGCGACTTCGTGAAGGCCGGGCGCACGGGCTCGGCCGAGATCATGTTCTACGACGGCACGCTCTACACGATCCGCCCCGGATCCCTCTTCGAGTGCCGCAAGCCCGCCGCCTCGGAGGTCTCGGGCAGCCAGATCAAGATGATCTCGGGCGCCGTCAACGTCTACACGTCGGCGTCGAGCTCGACCGTGTCGACCGACCTGGCGACCGCGGCGATCGGCCGCGATTCCCGCGTGTCGGTCGACGTCGCTCCGGGCGACAAGACGGAAGTCACGAGCTTCCGCGGGCACACGACCGTGTCCACGGCAAAAGAGTCCGTCACCCTCGAGGGCCGCGAGCGCGTCGCCGCGGCGTCGACCGGCGCGTTCACGCCGAAGTTGGCCCTGCCCGACACGCCGCAGCCGGGACTGCCGGCCGACAACCGGATCTACGACCTGAAGACGGGCGACCAGGTCGAGCTGAAGTGGTCGAAGGTGCCGGAGGCCACGCGTTATCGCCTCCAGATCTCCCGCTCGCGGCTCTTCGTGCCGGACTCGACCGAGGTGGACCTCGACGACCGGGTCCAGACGACGGCGCGCGTAAAGGTCTCCAAGGAGGGGTCGTACTTCTGGCGGGTCGCCGCGATCGACGCGAACGGGCTGACGTCGGACTGGAGCCCGGTCCGGCGCTTCAAGATGATGACCGAGCCGCTCAAGGCGAGCACCGGCGACGGGACGCCGCCGGACCTGACGGTCTTCCCGCCCCAGCAGATGGGCAACCTCTTCCTGGTCTACGGGAAGACCCAGCCCGGCGCGGTCGTGACCGTCAACGCCGAGCCGGCCGACGTCGAAGCCGACGGCTCTTTCAAGAAGACGATCACGATCGAGCGCGACGGCGCTTCGGTCCTGGTCGTCAAATCGGTCGACGCTTCCGGCAACGAAACGGTGCGGCGTGTGAGAGTGTTCGTGGAGTCCCTGTAACGTGATTCGGGGGTAGGAGGTTCTCTTTGGCCTGGAAATCCGTTTTCTCGATCTTTTCGAACGACCTCGCGATCGACCTCGGCACCGCGAACACGCTCGTCTTCGCGCGCGGCAAAGGCATCATCGTGCGCGAGCCTTCGATCGTCGCGGTCAACACGGCGACCAACCGCGTCGAGGCCGTCGGCACCGACGCCAAGGAAATGCTGGGCCGCACGCCCGGCAACATCGTCGCGATCCGGCCGATGAAGGACGGCGTCATCGCCGACTTCGAGGTCACGGAGAAGATGCTCGATCACTTCATCAAGAAGGCGCACGGCCGATCCCTCTTCGTCCGGCCGCGCATCGTCATCTCCGTGCCGTCGGGCATCACGCAGGTCGAGAAGCGCGCGGTGCAGGACTCGGCCTTGCGCGCCGGCGCCTCCGAGGTGTTCATCATCGAGCAGGCGATGGCCGCCGCGATCGGCTCGGGCCTGCCGATCACGGAGCCGACGGGGAACATGATCGTCGACATCGGCGGCGGCACGACCGACGTCGCCGTGATCTCGCTCGCGGGCATCGTCTACAGCCGCTCGGTGCGCACGGCCTCGAACGAGATGGACGAGGCGCTGATCCAGTACCTGAAGCGCAAGTACAACCTGCTCATCGGCGAGCGGACGGCCGAGCAGATCAAGATCGAGATCGGGTCGGCGCACCCGCTCGACGAGCCGCTGACGATGGAGGTCAAGGGGCGCGATCTCGTCGAGGGCGTGCCCAAGACGCTGATGCTGTCGGACGAGGAGGTCCGCGAGGCCCTCTCCGAGGTCGTCGCGGCGATCGTCGAGACCGTGCGTGTCGCCCTCGAGCGGACGCCGCCCGAGCTCTCGGCCGACATCATGGACAAGGGAATCATCATCACCGGCGGCGGCTCGCTCCTGCGCAACCTCGACCGCCGGCTCTCGGAAGAAACGGGCCTGCCGATCTCCTACGCCGAAGACCCCCTGGCCTCCGTGGCCCTCGGGACGGGCGCGATGCTGACCGACATGGACCTTCTGAGGAAGATCAGCATTACGTGAGGACGACCGGCGCGACGACGCGTCGCGTTCCCGAAGCATGAGACCCCACAACGCCCGCGTCGAGATCGCCGCCGTCAATCCCCGGCGGGGCGGGGCCGTGCTCGCGACGGTGCTCGTCGCGTGCGTGCTCGCGCTGTCGGCGCAGGCGCCGGCGCGGAGCGGACGGGGATCGGTCCTCCAGTCGTGGGTGCTGTCGCTCTCGGCCCCGATCGCCGGGGCGGTCGGCTCGGTGTCGCACGGCGTCTCCGACGCGATCGGCTCGACGGTCGCGCTCTTTCATGCCCGCGAGGAGAACGAGCAGCTGCGGCGCGAGCTCGACGCGCGCGAGCGCGAGCTCCTCCAGCTCCGGGCCGAAGCTCTGGCCGTCGCCGAGGGCAGCCGGCTCCTCGGCGCGGCGTCGGCCCTGCCGGGGGTGCTCGGCAGCGTTCCGATTCTTCTGATCGAGCATCGGGCGGGCGCGCAGAACGCCCTCATCGGCGCGGGTTCGTCCGACGGCGTCTCGCCGGGCTGCCCGCTCGCCGTGCCGGCCGGCATCGTCGGCCGGGTCGTCACGGTGGGCCGGGGCGTCTCCCGCGCCCAGCTCCTCCTCGACGCCTCGGCGGCGGCGGGCGCGCGCATCGCCCGCACCGGCGAGCTCGGCGTCGTGCGAGGCGATGGTCACGGCGCCCTGGTGCTGAACAACATCGCGACGACGTCGTCGGTCGCGCATGGCGACGTCATCGAGACAGCGGGCATCGACGGCATCTACCCGCGCGGCGTCCCGATCGGACGCGTCGAGTCGGTGTCGCGCGGGAGCAAGCTCTTTCTGGAGATCCGGGTCACGCCCTCGGCGGACTTCTCGCGCCTGACGGACGTGCTCTTGCTGGCGCCCTCGCCGGCGATCAAAGAGGGCGCGGAGGCGGGGCGGAGTGCGGCGCGGTGAAGGTCGGCCGCATCCTGCTGCTTCTCGCGGGGGCGGTCGTGCTCGAGTTCTTCGTCGGCCGGTCGCCGTATCGCCGCTTCGTGCCGGTCGACTGGTTCCTCCTGGCGACCGCGACGGTGGCTCGGAGCGGCGACTTCGTGCGCGCGGTGTTGACGGGGACGGCCGCGGGGGCGCTGGAGGACGCGCTGCTCGGCCAGCCTCTGATCGGGATGAACGCGTTCGCGAAGGCGATTCTGGGTTACGCCCTGGCGCTGGTGGCGGTGCGCGTGGTCTTCGGCGGCGCGTTCGCGGTGGGACTGGCCCTGTTCGCCGCCTCGATCGCGAACGAGGCGATCGTCGCGCTGCTGTCGGCGCTGCTGGCGCAGGCGCCGCTCGTGATCGTCACGCCGGACGCGCTCTGGCGCGCGCTGGCCACCGGGATCGCCGGCGGAGCGCTCGAGTCGGCCTTCCGTTTCCCCTGGGGCGACTGGTGGCAGCGGCGCCGGCTGCGGCGGCTGCGGTGACGACGCCGTGCTGAGGATCCGCGAGGACCGGCAGGCCGTCGCGCGGCGCATCGAGGTCGCCCGCGTCGCGGTCGGCGCGATGCTGTCGCTGCTCGCGGTGGCGTACTGGATCGTGCAGATCGTGCACGGCGACTACTACTTCTCGCTTTCCGAGAACAACCGCATTCGCGCGGTCAAGGTCACGGCGCCGCGCGGCTACGTGCTCGACCGCCACGGCGTGCCGCTCGTCGAGAACGAGCCCGCCTACACGCTTCATCTCTATCGCCGCGAGGCGAAGGACCTCGAGGGCTCCGTCGCGTTCATCATCGACCTGCTCGGTTTGAACCCCGAGGTCGTCCGTTCGCGCGTCGAGCGCGGCCGGCGCGACCCGGAGTTCGTGCCGATCCCGATCGCCGAGAACCTCGGCATCGAGGAGGTTGCGGCCGTGCAGGCGCGCGCCGCCGAGCACCCCGAGTTCGCGATCACGGTGTCGCAGCGGCGGCTCTACAAGCACGCCGGCGCCGCGGCCCATGCGCTCGGCTACCTCTCCGAGGCCACCCCCGACCAGATCAAGAACTCCAACGACGCCTACGGCGTGGGCGACTGGATCGGCCAGAAAGGCGTCGAGAGCGCCTACGAACGGCTGCTCGCGGGGACCAGCGGCGAGCGGCGCGTCATCGTGGACTCGCACGGGCGCGAGGTCGCCGAGGAGGCGCGCCTCGAGGCGAGCCCGGGGCAGAACCTCTTCCTGACGCTCGATTCGAAGCTCCAGGACGTCGCCGAGGAGTACTTCAAGACGCGCGTCGGCTCGGTCGTCGCCATGGATCCGCGCACGGGCGAGATTCTGGCGCTCGTCTCCTCGCCGTCGTACGACCCGAACTGGTTCACCCGCCGCGTCACGTCGGCCGAGTGGGCGGGCCTCCTCGAAAATCCGGACCGGCCGCTGCAGAACCGCGCGATTCAGAACATGTATTCGCCGGGATCGGTGGTCAAGCCCTTCCTCGCCTACGGCGCGCTCGCCCGCGGCCTCGTGGATCCGGAGTGGCGGGTCTTCTGCCCCGGCCACGCGACGTTCTACGGCCGCGAGTTTCACTGCCACAAGAAGGGCGGCCACGGGCTCGTGAACCTGCGCGAGGCGATCAAAGAGTCCTGCGACGTGTACTTCTACACGCTCGGGCAGAAGCTCGGCGTGGACCGGATCAACGAGATCCTGACCGGCTTCGGATTCGGCACGGTGACCGGCGTCGACCTCTCCTTCGAGAAGGCCGGGCTCGTGCCGTCGGAGGAGTGGGCGCGCACGAAGCGCGGCGCGCGGTGGTACCCGAGCGAGACGATTTCGGTCGCGATCGGGCAAGGGCCGATCCTGGTGACGTCGATGCAGGTCGCCCGCGCGCTTTCCGCGCTGCTCGAGGGCGGGCGGTTGCCGACGCCGCACCTCTTCTACGCCTCCCAGGACCCGCGGACGGGCGCTCAGCTCCGGTACAAGGCCGAGTTCCTCCAGGGGCCGACGCTCGAGGCCGACAAACTCGCGATCGTCAAGTCCGGCATGTGGGCGGTCGTCAACGAGGCCGGCGGCACCGCCTACGGGTCGCGCGTCAACGGCGTCGAGATGGGCGGCAAGACCGGCACCGCGCAGGTCGTCGGGCACGACACGGCGATCAAGGCCGGGGCCGACAAGTCCAAGCTCGAGACGCACGCGTGGTTCGCCGGCTTCGCGCCGATCCAGGACCCGGGGATCGTCGTCGTCGTCTTCGTCGAGAACGGCGGCCACGGCAACCTCGCCGCGGCGCCGCTGGCGAAGGCCCTCGTCGAGGCGCGCTACGGCATCGCGCCGGCGCCGCCGCCCCCGTCGGTCCGCGCGTCCGGGACGTCCGCGCCGGGCTTCGCGCGGGCCGCCCAGAGGCAGGCGCCATGATCGGGGGAACGCTCCAGACCGGGCGGCGCCTGGACCTCGTCGTCCTCGGCTCGGCGCTGTGCCTCGCAGCGCTCGGCGTCCTGTTCGTGGCGTCGGCGACGACCGGGACGCGCTTCCAGGGGCTCGCGGCGCGGCAGGCGATCTGGATCGCCGTCGGCCTCGGCGCCATGGTCGCGGCGATCCTCTTCGACTACCGGATGCTCCTGAAGTTCTCGTTCGCGATCTACTGCGCCTGCCTGCTGCCGCTCGTCTACCTGCTCGCCTTCGGCGCCCGGATCGCCAACGTCCGGTCGTGGATCCGTTTCGGCCAGTTCCAGTTCCAGCCGGCCGAACTCGCGAAGATTGCCACCGCACTGCTCGTGGCGTATCTCTTCGAGAACGAGGACGACGCCCGACTGCACCTGTCGACGGTCTTCAAGCTCGGCGCGATCGTCGGGCTCCCGGTGCTGCTCGTCTTCTTGCAGCCGGACATGGGGCTCGCGCTGACTTTTCTGCCGCTCATCTTCGTGGGCCTCTTCTTCGGGGGGCTTCCCGCGCGCGGCTGGATCGCGATCTTCCTCGTCGTCGCCGTGATCGCGGGCGCCGGCTGGTTCATGCTCAAGGACTACCAGAAGGCGCGGATCGGGACGTTCCTGAATCCCGACGCCGACGTGCTCGGTTCGGGGTATCAGGTCCGGCAGTCGAAAATCGCCGTCGGGTCGGGCGGTTTCTCCGGAAAGGGGTTCCGCGGGGGCACGCAGAGCCAGCTGCGGTTCCTGCCGGTACAGCACACCGACTTCATCCTCGCGGTCATCGCGGAGGAGTGGGGGTTCCTCGGCGTCATCCTGGTGCTCGCGCTCTTCGCCACGCTCTTCTTGCGGGCCTTGAAGCTGGCGCAAACCGCGCGCGACCGGGGCGGCGTCTTCCTCGTGTTGGGCCTGACCGGGATGATGTTCTTCTCGGTCGTGATCAACGCCTCCATGATGATCGGACTCGCGCCGACCACGGGCATCCCGCTGCCATTCGTGTCGTACGGGGGCTCGTCGGTGGCCACGACCTTCCTCGCGATCGGCCTGATCCTCGGCGTGCAGTACCGGCGCTTCGCCAACGCGTGAGGAAAGAGCTCCTCGTCAACGCCGCTCCTCCCGAGACGCGCGTCGCGCTCATGGAGGACGGCCGCGTCGTCGAGGTCCTTCACGAGCGCCGCGGCCGCCAGGGTCTCGTCGGCAACGTCTATCTCGGCCGCGTCCACCGGGTGCTGCCGGGCATGCAGGCGGCGTTCGTTTCGATCGGTCTCGACCGGGACGCCTTCCTCTACGTCGAGGACGTGGCGCGGCGCGCCGAGGAGTTCGACTTCGGCAACGGATCCGAGACCGCCGTCGAGCCGGGCGGCGACCGGCCGCGCATCGACGACCTGCTGCGCGAAGGCCAGGAGATCGTCGTGCAGGTCACCAAGGACCCCTTCGGAGGAAAAGGACCGCGCGTGACGACGGCCGTGTCGCTCGCGGGGCGCACGCTCGTGTACCTCCCCGAGGCCCGCGAGATCGGCGTCTCGCGACGGGTCGCCGACGAGGCCGAACGCGAGCGGCTGCGCCGGCTCCTCGAGGGTTTCGGCGGGGACGGCGGTTTCATCGCGCGCACCGCGGCGCGGGGCAAGACCGTCGAGGAGCTCGCGCCCGATCAGACCTACCTGACCGGGCTCGCCGCCCGGATCCGGCGGCGGCGGGAGAGCGCGGGCCCGCCGGCCCTGCTCCACCGCGAGCTCGACCTCGCGCTGCGTGCCGCCCGCGACGTCGCGGCGGACGACTGCGACGCGATCCGCGTGGACGACCCGGCGACGCACGCGCGCCTCAAGGAGCTGCTCGACGCCGTGGCCCCCGCGCTGTCGCGGCGGCTGGAGCTCTGGCGCGAGCCGACGCCCCTCTTCGATGCGTTCGGGGTGGAGGCCGAGATCGAGAGCGCCTTGAAGAGCCGCGTCCCGCTCTCCTCGGGCGCGTCGATCGTGATCCACCAGACCGAGGCGCTCGTCGCGATCGACGTCAACACGGGCCGGTTCGTCGGGCAGAGCGGTCTCGAGGAGACGGTCTTCGCGGCGAATCTCGAGGCGGCTCCCGAGGTGGCGCGGCAGATCCGGCTGCGCGACCTCGGCGGTCTGATCGTCGTCGATTTCATCGACATGGAGGACCCCGAGCACCGCCGAGAGCTCTTCGACCGCTTCGAGGCCGAGCTGTCCCGCGATCGGTCGCGGACGCGCCTCTTGCCTCTGTCGGAGTTCGGCCTGATCGAGATCACGCGCCAGCGCTCGCGCGGGAACCTCGAGCGCGTGCTCACGCGCGCGTGTCCCGAGTGCGCGGGAAGCGGACGCGTTCGGACGGACGTGACGGGGGCGCTCGATCTGCGGCGCGCCCTGCTTCGGCCGCCGAATCTCTTCTCGGCGGGGGAGAAAGTCAGGGTCCGCGTTTCGCGGGGCGTCGCGGAAGCCGTGTCGGAAGACCCCACGATCCTGGCGGATGCGGAGAAGAGCCTCGGCATCAGGGTCGAGCTCGAGCTGGACGAGTCCGCGCCGCCCGGAGGCTTTGCGATCTCGCGAGGCTAAGTCTTTCCGTGTCAGAGGTTAGGCGTTGAAATAATCAGCCCACCTGACCCGTTAGTTAGATCAGCACGCGATACCTTCCTTCCCGGCCCCGACACAAATAAGTCGGGGCCGCCTTTTTTTTGGGGTTCGGATTCTCAGCGGCCTGCTTCGCGGGCCAACGAGAGCGCGACCTCGCGCTCCTTCGCGTGATCCACGATGGGGCCGGGATAATCGCGACCGATCAAGCAGCCCGCCGACCGCTGCTCCTCGGGCGTCATCGTCCAGGGCTCGTGGATCTTTGCGGCGGGAACGCGGGCGAGCTCGGGGACGAAGCGGCGCGTGTAGGCGCCGTCGGGGTCGCAGCGCTTTCCCTGGAGCACGGAGTTGAAGATGCGGAAGTAGGGCGCGGCGTCGGTGCCGCTGCCCGCGGCCCACTGCCAGCCGCCGTTGTTGTTGGCGAGATCGGCGTCGGCGAGCTCGTGCTCGAACCAGGCCTCGCCGATCTTCCAATGGGCGTGGAGGTCCTTGGTGAGGAACGAGGCGGCCGACATCCGCGCGCGGTTGTGCATCCAGTGCGTCGTCGCAAGCTCCCGCATCCCCGCGTCCACGAACGGGAAGCCGGTCCGTCCCGCCCTCCATGCGTCGAGGCCCGCCGCGTCGCTGCGCCACGGGATCCGGTCGAACTCGGGGCGGAAGCTCTCCCCGGCGACGCGCGGAAAGTGGAAGAGGACGTGGTGGTAGAAGTCGCGCCACGCGAGCTCGAGCACGAGCTTGCGGAGCGATGCGCGCGCGCGCGCCGTTGCGCCGGCCCAGGCGGTCTCGGCCGCGGCCCGGATGGTCCGCGCCGAGATCGTGCCGAAGTGGAGGTGCGGCGACAGGCGCGTCGTGCCCGGGCGGTCCGGCCGGTCGCGGTCCTCGGCGTAGCGCGCCGCCGCCGACGCGAAGAAGCGCTCGAGCCCCGACCGCGCTTCCCGCTCCCCGCCCCGCGGCGCGAGAGGATCGCGCGGCGCGTTGCGCCACGCCCGCACGCGGGAAAGCGGGACCGACGGCAGCTCGGGCGAGGCGAGGCGGCTCGGGGCGGACGCCGGTGCGGCCTTCTCGACGGCGAGCCATTTCTTCGAGAAGGGCGTGTAGACGGTGTACGGGTCGCCCGCGTCGGTCGCGAGCGCGTCCGGAGCGACGAGGAGCTCGTCGGCAAACAGCCGGAGCGACGAGCCCGCGGCCTCGAGCGCCGCCGCGGTTTCCCGGTCGCGCCGCTCCGGGTAGGGCCCGATCTCGGCGTTCGCGTAAACGCCGGCGGCGCCGGTTTCGGCGAGGAGCGCGGGCAGCGCGCGCGTCGCCGGGCCCTGCCGGAGGACGAGCCGCCCGCCCGCCTTCGCGAGGCTTTCGGCGAGGTCCTCGAGGCTGTCCCGGAGAAACGCGAACCGCGCCGGGCCCACGCGGAGGTCGTCGGCGTAGTGGTCGTCGAGCACGAAGACCGTCACGACCCGGTCGGCGTCCCGCGACGCGCGCGAGAGCGCCGTGTTGTCCTCGACGCGAAGGTCGCGGCGAAACCAGTGGACGAGGACCGTCACCGGTTCAGCGCCACGATCCTCGCGTTGAGGAACCCGGCGAAGGCCACCCAGGCCGCGTACGGGATCAGCATCGCCGCCGGCGCCGCCGACACGCGGGCGGCGAGAAGGACGAGGGCGACGCCCGTGATCCAGAGGGCGGCGATCTCCACGAGGCCGAGGTCCGGCCGGCGCAGGCCGAAGAAGACCCAGCACCAGGCCGCGTTGAGGACGAGGTTGACCAGAAGCGCGGCGGCGTAAGCGCGAGGCGGTTCGGCCGCGCGGGACCACACGAGCGCGCTCGCCACCGCGATCAGAACGTAGAGGACCGTCCACACCGCGCCG
Organism: Thermoanaerobaculia bacterium; assembly: GCA_035500755.1. Taxonomy (GTDB): domain Bacteria; phylum Acidobacteriota; class Thermoanaerobaculia; order UBA5066; family Gp7-AA6; genus DAHUXD01. Next base: position 61,726 of record DATJXB010000227.1, read on the forward strand.
ATGACCGAGCCGGGCGGGGTCCACGAGGGCTTCGCGAGGCCGTCGTACCAGGGGCCGATGCCCATGGCCGTGAAGCGGCCGCCGAGTACGGCGGCGGCGAGGACCAGCGGGCCCGCGAGCGCGAGGCCCGTGCCGAACGTGCGGCTCATCGCCCGCTCCCGGGAAAGATCCCGGCGATGGCCGTGCGGCGGTAGTCGAAGATCGCCTCGAGCTCTCGCTGGACGCGCAGGGCGTGGACGATCCGGCCGAGAGGACCGAAGGGCAGGGCGTATTCCACGTGGTCTTCCATGACCACTGCCGCATCGTCGGCGCGGAAGCGGTGCGTGTGGACCCAAGCGGCGTAGGGCCCCTTCTCCTGCAGGTCCGCGAACTCGGCGGGCGGGTTCCAGCGCGTGATGCGCGTGATCCAGCCGAGGCGCAGCAGGCCCCACCGGATGCGGTACTCGATCCGGCTGCCGGCTTCCAGAGGGCGCGGGGCCTCGCCGTGGATGCGGAAGCCGAGCCCCGGCGGGGTGATGCGGGCGAGGTTGGCCGGATCGGAGAAGAACGCGAAGACCTCGTCGAGCGGGGCCTCGATCCTCTGGCGGCGGTCGAGCGTGTACACCGCCGGAGAGCGTAGCCCACGGGCCGGGTCAGGCGGGGATGTGTCGAGATCCGCGCGAGGGGTCAGGACAGCGGCTGGAGCCCGAAGAGCGGCAGCGTGACGACGTTCTTCAGGCCGGGCGGGGCGCTGACGATGAACGGCACGGCGTTGACGACGGTGCCCACGGTGGAGCGGTCGCCGTGAAAACCGCCCGCGACGGTCACGTGAACGGGCGGGTCGCCCTCGACGTCGATGCGGTCGGCCGGGGAGCTCGCGCCCACCGCCATCGTCAGGTCGAGCGCGACCTTGATCTCGTCGCCGGCCTGCACGAGGGCGACCTGGTGGAGTCCGAGAACCGAGCCGGCCGCGACCCCGTCCGTCTCGCGCTCGGCGAGGACCGGTTCGATGGTCTCGGTGATCTCGTCGATGCGGAGCCCGAGCCCCAGCGCGATGATCGCGGCCGATTCCGAGAGGCCGACGTGGCCGAGTCTCTTCGCGTCGACGCCGGCGGCGAACTCCCGGGGCGTCAGGCCCGCGCCGACCTTCGCCCGGAGCGGCCCGCGCCGCTTGGCCGCGTCGACGACGCGCGTCACGCGCACGGAATCGACGCGCACGCAGGCCGACGCGACCGCGAGGACGAGGCGGTCCATCACGAGGCCGGGGTTGACGCCGGTGCCGAGAACCGCGACGCCTTTCTCCACGGCGAGGCGGTCGATCTTCCGCGCCATCGGCAGGTGGCGCAGCTCCGGGTACGCGAGCTCTTCGCACGTCGAGACGACGTGAAAGCCGGCGGCGATCGCCTCTTCGATCTGCGGCAGGATGACGTGGAGGCGCGACCCGGTGCACAGCAGCACCACGTCCGTGCGTCCCCGCGCCGAGGCCGTCTCCCCGTAGAGCGCCGCGGCCGTCGGCCGGGCGACCCCCGAAAAGGAAGCTCCGAGGAGCTCCGCGAGCGGGCGGCCCGCCTTGTCGGGAGCGGGGTCCGCCGCGCCGAGGAAGGCGATGGACGGGCGGCCCGCCAGGGCCTTGCCCACTTCCACGCCGATCGGGCCGAGACCGATCAGGGCCACGCGAGCTCTGGCGGACGGGCTCATTGGCCGGGGATTCTACAGGGAAGCCGGCAACGGGCGTTCGTCCCGGAAATCGGAAATCGAACGGCGGGGACCCGGGTTGAGAGGAGGTGATGAAACGCGTCCTTCTTGCGGCGCCCGCGCTCCTCGTGGCCGCGCTCACGGCCGCCTGCGCGAGCGGCGGCGCCAAGGCCAAGGATCCCGGCCTCGGACGGCGCACGCTCGACTGCGTCGTGGTCCAGCGCGAGCACGACGCCGCGGGCTCGAGCGCGTCGTCGTACCGCGGCAGCGGCACCGGCAGCTACTACATGGTCTTCGAGACGCGGGAAGGTCAGGCGACCTCGCGCTACCGCCTCGAGGTGACGCGCCAGCAGTATCAGCGCTTCGAAGAAGGCGACCGCGTCAAGATCACGCTCGACAACAACATCCTGGTGAACGTCCAGCCCAACAACGACTGAACGGATCAAACCGCGCGAGGCGCGCCGGTATGATCGATCCGTGTCCCCGGCGTGGCTTCCGAAGACCTTCGTCGTCTTGCGCGGCTACACGGCCGCGCAGTTCTGGAGCGATCTTCAGGCCGGGGTCGTCGTCGGCGTCGTCGCGATCCCGCTCGCGCTCGCCTTCGCGATCGCCTCGGGCGTGCCGCCCGAGCGCGGCCTCGTCACCGCGGCCGTCGCCGGGTTCCTGATCTCGTTTCTCGGCGGGAGCCGCGTCCAGATCGGCGGCCCGACCGGCGCGTTCGTCGTCATCGTCTACGGCATCGTCGCGAAATACGGCCTCGACGGGCTGACGGTGTGCACCGTGCTCGCCGGCATCCTGCTCGTCGCGATGGGCCTGGCGCGCTTCGGCGGGGCGATCAAGTTCATCCCCTACCCGGTCGTGACGGGATTCACGAGCGGGATTGCCGTGATCATCTTTTCCTCCCAGGTCAAGGACCTCCTCGGCCTGAAGATGGGCGCGGTTCCGGCCCCGTTCGTGGCGAAGTGGGAAGCCCTCGCGGCGAGCCTCTCGACGGCGGCGCCGGCCGCGGTCGGCGTGTCGCTCGCCTCGCTCGCGATTCTCATGCTCTGGCCGAGGGTCTCGCGCAGGATCCCCGGGCCGATCGTCGCGATCCTCGCGACGTCGGCCGGCGTGGCGCTGCTGCACCTGCCGGTCGAAACGATCGGGTCGCGCTTCGGGGCGATCCATGCGTCGGTTCCCGTCCCGTCGCTGCCGCCCGTGACTCTCGAGCGGGTCCGCGAGCTCTTCTCGCCGGCCGTCACCGTGGCCCTGCTGGCCGCGATCGAGTCGCTGCTGTCGGCCGTGGTCGCCGACGGCATGATCGGGAGCCGTCACAAGTCCAACGTCGAGCTCGTCGCTCAGGGCCTGGCCAACGTCGCGTCGGGGCTGGTCGGGGGTATGCCGGCCACGGGCGCGATCGCCCGCACCGCCACGAACGTCAAGAACGGCGGCCGCACGCCGGTCGCGGGCATGACGCACGCCGTGACGGTGCTGCTCGTCCTGATCTTCCTCGGCCCTCTGGCGCGCTTCATCCCGATGGCCACGCTCGCCGCGATCCTGACGGTCGTCTCGTACCACATGAGCGAGTGGCGCGCCTTCGCGCACCTCTTCAAGACGCCGAAGAGCGACGTCGCGGTGCTCCTGACGACGTTTCTCCTGACGGTCCTGATCGACCTGAGCGTGGCGGTCCAGGTCGGCGTCGTGCTGGCGGCGTTCCTCTTCATCAAGCGCATGGCGGACGTCACCAACGTCTCCGCGGTCACCCGTGAGCTCAGCGACGCGCCGGACGGGACGATGGACGGCGACGCCGACGGCGTGGCGCGGCGCCGGATCCCGGAGGACGTCGAGGTCTACGAGGTCAACGGGCCGTTTTTCTTCGGCGCCGCGGACAAGATCAAGGACGTCCTGAACTTCGTCGCGAAGAAGCCCCGGTTGTTCGTCCTCCGCATGCGCCACGTGCCGGCCATGGACGCCTCGGGCCTGCGTGTCCTCGACGACCTCCACCGGTCGCTGACGCACCACGGGATCCGATTCGTGATTGCGGGGATCCAGGCCCAGCCGCTCGCGGCCCTCGAGCGCGCCGGACGGCTCGACGCGTACGGCCGCGGCAACGTCGTCGCCGACCTCGACGAGGCGCTGGGGGCCGCGGATGCGACCGGGCCATGAGCTCCGGGACATCCGGCTGGGAGGGCGAGGCGCTTCTCGAGCGCCGGGACGCGAAGACGGGCGCCCTGATGCTCGTCGCGATCCACTCGTCCCGCCTCGGGCCCGCGACGGGCGGCACGCGGCTGAAGACTTACCCCTCGGAGGATCTCGCGCGCCGGGACGCGCGGCGTCTCGCCGAGGCGATGACCTACAAGTGGGCGGCGGCGGATTTTCCGCGGGGCGGCGGCAAGGCGGTCCTCGCCGTTCCGGACGGGTTCGGCGGCGCGGCGCGCGAGGGGCTGCTGCGCCGATACGGCGCGTTTCTCCGGGAACTGTCCGGCCGCTTCGCGACCGGTCCCGACGTCGGCACCTCTCCGGCGGACATGGACGTCATCGCGGAGACGGGCGCGCCGTACGTCTTCAGCCGCACGCCGGCGCGCGGCGGCGCCGGAGGATCGGGTCCCTGGACGGCGCTCGGCGTCTTCGCCGCGATCGAGGCGGTGGGCGAGCGGCTCTTCGGCGACCGCTCGCCCCGCGGCCGCCGCGTCGTCGTCCAGGGCGCCGGGAGCGTGGGCGGACCGCTGATCGAGCGCCTCCTCGAGGCGGAGGCGCGCGTCGCGGTCGGCGACCCGAGCCCGGAGGCGATGGGGCGCTTCCGCGGCGTGTCCGGCGTCGAGCTCCTGGCGCCCGAGACCTGCCTCGAGGCGGAGGCCGACGTGCTCGCGCCGTGCGCGCTCGGCGGCGTGCTCGACGCGGCGATGATTCCGCGCCTGCGCTGCCGCGCCGTCGTGGGCGCCGCCAACGACCAGCTCGCCGAGCCCGCGGATGCCGGGCGCCTGCGGGCGCGCGGGATTCTCTACGCGCCGGACTTCGTCGTCAACGCGGGAGGCGCTGTCGCCATCACCGGGATCGAGGCGCTCGGGTGGACGCCCGCTCGGGCCGAGGCGGCGGTGCGCGCGATCGGCGGGACGCTCCAGCGCGTCCTCGCGCTGGCGGACCGGAACGGCCTCACGACCGACGGCGCGGCGCGGCGGTTGGCCGAGGAGCGGCTCGCCGCGGCTCAGCCGAGGCGGTAGGGCGCCCCGCTCCGCGCGACGTCGAAATCCTTCGAGCGCCCTTTCGGAATCGAGAGCGACTTCCAGCGGCCGCCGGCGAAGTGCCGCGCGAGGAACACGATCTGACCGACGTGGTAGGCGTAGTGCGTCAGCTGGCGATGGACCGCCTGCATCACCGTGTGGGCTTCGCCGCGGATCGGAATCGTCCGGAGCAGGTCCTCGTCGCTCAGGTTCTCGAGCGCCCCGAAGAGAGCCGACCAGCCCGACTCCCAGGCCGTCATCAGGCTTTCGCGCGTGTCGCCCGGACGGTTCTCGAACTCCCGGTCCCGGTCGCGGTCGGGCTTTTCGCCGTCGGACGTCAGGAAGTCGGTCCAGCGCGAGCGCATGTTCCCGGCGACGTGTTTGACGACGAGCGCGACGCTGTTGGACTCCGGGTCGATCGTCCGGAAGAAATCCTCCGGCGCGACCTGAGCGAGCGCGTCCTCGGCGAGCTTCTTGTACTTGCGCAACTGCAGGGTCGCGTCGGAGAGCCAGTGAGCGCCGAGGGTCGTCACGCGGGGCCGCCTTTCTCGAGATAGCGCCGGAAGTCGGGCTCGGGAACCGGCCGGCTGAAGTGGAATCCCTGGCCGAGCTCGCAGCCGGACGTGCGCAGCGCGTCCGCCTCCTCGAGGCGCTCGATGCCCTCGCCGACCATCACCAGGCGCATCGCCTTGCCGAGGTCGACGATACCGCGTGCCAGGGGCGAGAGACCGCGACCGCCCGAGGGGATGCGGCCGCGCAGGAAGGACTGGTCGATCTTGAGGATGTCCACCGGCAGGTTCTGGAGGTAGGCGAGCGAGGAGTAACCCGTGCCGAAGTCGTCGATCGCGAGGCGCAGGCCGAGCGTCTTCAGGGCGCGCAGGCGCGGAATGATCGTGCGCGTCTCGAGCATGATCAGGCTCTCCGTGATCTCCAGGACGAGCCGCGACGGTTCCAGCCGCGCGGCGCGGAACGCCTCCCGGACGCGGTCCACGAGGTCCTGCTCCTGGAGCTGCCGTGCCGACAGGTTGACGCTGACGTGGAGCGGGCCCGCGCCGGACCGCGGCCACCGCGCGGCGTCGCGGCACGCCTGCTCGAGCACCCAGTACCCGATCGGGACGATCAGCCCGCTTTCCTCGGCGAGCGGGATGAACTCGAGGGGGGGGATGAGCCCGCGCTCCGGATGCTGCCAGCGCAGGAGCGCCTCGGCGCCGACCGCGCGGCCGGAGGGCAGGTCGATGATCGGCTGGTAGTGGAGCACGAGCTCCCGGCGGTCGAGCGCCCGGCGCAGGTCGGTCTCGAGCGCGATGCGGCGCACGACCGCCATCCGCATCCCGGGCTCGAAGGACTCGCAGAGCCCCTTGCCCTTGCCCTTGGCGAGGTAGAGCGCGACGTCGGCGTTGCCGAGGAGCTCGCCCTCGCCCTCCTCGGGCGCGCTGACCGCGAGACCCATGCTCGCCGTCAGGAAGACCTCGCGGCTGTCCAGGCGCACCGGGGCGCGCAGGGACGCGGCGATGCGCTGCGAAACCTCGCGGGCGCTCGAGGCGTCGGCGGAGTCCTCGAGGAGAACCGCGAACTCGTCGCCGCCGAGGCGGGCGGCGGTGTCGCCGGCGCGGATGCAGGTTTCCAGGCGCCGCGCGACGTCGATCAGGACCTGGTCGCCGGCCGAGTGACCGAGGGTGTCGTTGATCGCCTTGAAGTCGTCGAGGTCGAGGAGCACGACGGCGCACGGCCGGCCGCCGCGCAGGTTGCGCGCCCGGGCGTGCTCGACGCGATTCGAGAGGAGCGCCCGGTTGGCCAGCCCGGTGAGCGGATCGTGGAAGGCCTGGTGCGTCAGCTGCTCCTCGAGGCTCTTGCGCTCCTGGATGTCCCGGATCGTCAGGACGATGCCCTGGATCGTCGCGTCGGCCATCAGGTTCGTCGCGATGACCTCGGCGAAGAAGACGTTTCCGTCGCGCCGCTTCAGCCGCCACTCGGCCGGCGCGGACGAACCGGGGCGGCCGGCGGCCTCGGTGACGAGTCCGGCGACCCGGGCGACGTCGTCGGTGTGGGCGAGCTCGGCGAGGCGCGTCCCCTGGAGATCCTCGGGCCGGAACCCGAGGACCCGCTCGACCGACGGGCTCTGATAACGAATGGTGGTGTCGAGGTCGACGACCGCGATGAGGTCGGAGGAGTGCTGGACGAGCGTGCGGAAGCGCGCCTCGCTCTCCCGGGCCGCGCCCTCGGCCGAGAGCCGCACGTTCTCGCGCACCGCGACGACCTGCCGGAGCAGGACGATGGCCGTCAGCGCGATGGCGCCCACGACGATGCCGCCCAGCGTCGGCGTCCGGCGGTCGAGCGCGGCGAGAAAGAGCGACCCGTAGCCGACGACGACCGCGACGTAGGGCAGGAGGCTGATGGTGCCCGGGCTGCGTTCCGCGGCGCGCTCCTCCTCCGGACGTCGGGCATAGCGGGCCTGGGCCGCGGCGCTCGCGCCGAAGAGAAGCCACGCGATCATCCCGATCAGGTCCACCGACGTGCCGCTCTGGTACGCCTCGCCGACGGCGGCGTAGACGCTGGAGACGGTGTCGTTCAACAGCATCGCCACGACCCCGATCGCGAGCGGCAGCAGCACGTACCGGGCCGCCTCCCCGCGGCGGCGGACCGCCACGACGCCGACGCCGAAGATCAGGACGAGGTCGCCCAGCGTGTAGCCGACCGTCAGGAGAAAGGTCCCCGGAGTCGTCGTGGCCAGGCTCGCGATGGGCGCGAGGAGGACCGACCAGAGAAGCATCAAGCCGCCGAGGAAGACGGTCGCGACGTCGAGCCAGAACTGCAGAGACTCCGAGCGCGTCCGCAGGAAGCGAGGGAACGACAGCAGTCCGAGCAGGGCCGGCGCGTAGAAGCCGACGTAAGCCGACTGGCTGGCGTTGTAAACCGTCGTGCTGTTCGGCCACAGCCAGAGGGCCGCGAACCAGAGGACGTCCCCCAGCCAGAGGCAGAGGAACGCCACGGCGAGAAACCGCCACGCCCGGCGGGTGGCGTCGTCGAGCCCGGCGGCGCGCGCCGTGCGGATCGCGAGGAGGACGGCCACCAGGCCGACCGGGAGGAAAGCCGCGTCGTTGGAGAGCGAGCGCGCCCGGGCGGGCAGGGTCGAGGTCAGGAGCCAGACCGCGTACGCGATGGCGTAGACGGCGAGGCCGCCGAGGAGCAGGGCTCCGCGATCTCGCCGCGCCGGGGGTGGCGCGGCCGCCGAAACGACGCTCTCGGACATTGCCTTCATTGTCGCCGATCGGCCGGCAGGTCCGAGCCGCCGCGGCGGAAATCCGATAGGCTGATGGACATGCGTTTTCGTCGTCTAGCCGCCGTCCTCATGCTCGTGGTGTGTCCTGGGACACTGACGCCCTTCGCGGCGCTCGCGCAGGAGCCGCCGGCCCAGGCGCCGGTCCCGCCGGCGACGCCGGTCGTCGGCCGCCCGAAGATCGGCCTCGCGCTCGGCGGCGGCGGCGCGCGGGGAACGGCTCACATCGGGGTGATTCGCTACCTCGAGCAGCTCCACATCCCGATCGACTACATCGCGGGCACCAGCATGGGCTCGATCATCGGCGGCCTCTACTCCTGCGGCTACACGCCCGACCAGATGGAGAAGCTCATCGGCTCGATTCCCTGGGACACGCTCTTTCGGGACGCCCCCGAACGAAAGGACCAGTCCTTCCGGCAGAAGGAAGACGACTTCGAGCGCCTGATCCCGTTCGAGTTCGGCCTGAACCTCAAGAAGGGCGGTCTCCTGCTGCCGCCGGGACTGATCGCGGGCAGCAAGCTCGGCTTCGTCCTCGAGAACGCGACCCTGCCGTGCTCCTCGGTGACGGACTTCTCCCAGCTGCGCATCCCGTTCAAGGCCGTCGCGACCGACATCCAGACGGGCAAGCCCTACGTCATGTCGAGCGGCAACCTCGCCCGCGTCATCCGGGCGAGCATGGCGATCCCCGCGGGCTTCACGCCGGTCCAGATCGACGGCCACATGCTCATCGACGGCGGCGAGTCGGAGAACCTTCCCGTGCAGACGGCGCTCGGGATGGGCGCCGACATCGTCATCGCGGTCAACGTGGGCTCGTCGGGCGCCGAGACGGCGGCCAAGCCCGAGAACGTGGGCGCGATGATCGGGCGCCTCATCGACCTGCCCCTCCAGCAGAACACGATGGCCTCCGCGAAGCTCGCGACCCTCGTCATCACGCCCGACCTCGAGGGCTACAGCTCCGCGGACTTCATGAAGGGCCTGAAGATGATCCCGCTCGGGTACAAGGCCGCGGAGGCCTACAAGAGCCAACTCGAGAAATGGTCCGCGCCGGAGAGCGTCTACGCCTCCTGGAAGCAGCACCACGATGCGACGCTGCCGCCGCTGCCATACATCGACGAGGTCGTGATCGACCCCGTTCCGGGCATCGACCCGAGGCGGCTCGAGTACCTGGTCCACACGAAGCCGGGCCGGCTCCTCGACACGGAGACGCTGGGACACGACCTCAAGCGCATTTATTCGCTGGGCTACTTCGAGATCGTCAGCTACGCGATCGTCGAGGATGGGCAGCGCCGCATCCTGAAGATCACGGCGACCCCGAAGTCCTGGGGACCGACCTACCTCAAGCTCGGCCTCAATCTCGGCACGGACTTTCAGCTGACGACGAACTTCGGCGTGACCGCGCTCGTGGACGCCACGGAGTTGAACGGGCTCGGCGGCGAGTGGAAGACGGTCGTGACGGTCGGCAACCCGATCGACCTGAAGACCCGCTTCTACCAGCCGCTGACCTATCGCAGCCATCTTTTCCTCTCGCCCTACGCCGGCTGGAAGCAGGACCTCGCGCAGGTGTACGACCAGAACCAGCTCGCGCTCGGCACCTACCAGGTTTCGCGCACGGTCGTCGGCATGGACGCCGGCTACGACTTCGGGACGTGGGGAGAGCTGCGCGTCGGTTACGGCCGCGCGTGGGGCCAGGGGCGCCGCAAGGTGGGAGACCCATCCTTCCCCGATCTCGACTGGGACGAAGGGGGGCTCACCACGCGCATGGAGGTCGACCAGCTCGACAGCGTCAACCTGCCGCACTCGGGTTACTTTTCCGACGTCACCTTTCTCGCCAACCGCGAGAGCCTGGGAGGGACCACGTCCTACGATCGCCTGGGCGCCGACGCGATCGGGGTCCAGACGATCGGGCGCTGGACCGGCCTCATCAAGGTCGAGGGCGGCTCGGGCCTCGGCACGCAGATTCCCTTTTACGACGAGTTCCAGCTCGGAGGGCTCTTCCGCCTTTCCGGCCGGCCGGTCGGGCAACTCTACGGAAACACGTACGCGCTGGCCGCGGCCCTGCTCTACTACCGGCTCTCGGCCACCGGGGGCATCATCGTCAAGAATCTCTCCGTCGGCGTCTCGATCGAGGGAGGCAACGCCTGGGCCTACCAGGCCCCGGTCACGTTCTCGAGCCTGAAGTCGGCCGGCAGCGTCTACGTCGTGGCCGACACCCTCATCGGGCCGTTCTTCATCGGGTACGGCCGGTCGGGGAGCAACAACAGCTCGGCGTACCTGTATCTCAACAGGACGTTCTGAGCGGGAGGCGGAAGGCAGGAAAAGGACGAGCCGGAGCGCCCGAAGGGTTCCTGGCTCCCGCCTCCCGTTACAGGCGGTTGAGGCCGTCGAGGCCGGCGACCTTGTACGCCTCGGCCATCGTCGGGTAGTTGAAGACGGAGTCGCGGAAGAAGTCGATCGTGCCGCCGAAGGCGAGCACCGCCTGGCCGATGTGGATGATCTCGGTCGCCCGCTCGCCGAAGATGTGGACGCCGAGCAGGCGCCGGGTCTTGCGGTCGAAGAGGAGCTTCAAGAGGCCCGTGTCGACGCCGAGCATCTGTCCCTTGGCGAGCTCTTCGAACTTCGAGAGGCCGATCTCGTAGGGGACCTTCTCGGCCGTCAGCTCCTGCTCGGTCTTTCCGACCATCGAGATCTCCGGGATCGTGTAGATGCCGTACGGGACCTCCTTGCGGCTTTCGCAGTAGGCGCCGAACATGTGGCAGCTCGCCAGGCGTCCCTGTTCCATCGAGGTCGAGGCGAGCGCCGGGAAGCCGATGACGTCGCCGGCCGCGTAGATGTGCGGCACGGCGGTCTGGAAGAACTCGTTGACGGCGATCCGCCCGCGGTCGTCGGCCGCGAGTCCCGCCGCGTCGAGGCGCAGGAGGTCGGCGTTGGTCCTCCGCCCGACCGTGTAGAGGAGCGTGTCGCCGTGGACTTCCTTGCCGCTCTCGAGCGTGGCGACGACGCGGTTCTTCTCGTCGTAGCCGACCGAGAGGACCTTTTCGCCGAGGCGGAAGGCCGCGCCGCGCTGGCGCATGAAGTAGAGGAGGGAATCGATCATCTCGCGGTCGACGAAGTCGAGGATGGCGGGTCGCGCCTCGATGACGGTCACCTTGATGTTCAGCGCCGTGACCATCGAGGCGTACTCGAGGCCGATGACGCCGGCGCCGACGACGATCAGGTCGCGCGGCAGGGTGTCGCCCTGGAGGAGCTGGTCGGAGTCGATGATGCGCTTGCCGTCGAGAGGCACGGTCGGACTGTGGGCCGGCCGCGTGCCGCAGGCGATGAGGATGCGGTCGGCGCGCACCACCGACGTGCCCTCGATCGACTCGATCTCCAGGGTGTGCGGGTCGGCGAAGCGGGCGCTGCCCGACAGAGTGGCCACGCGGTTGCGGTTCAACTGCGCGCGGACGACTTCGACCTCCCGGGCGAGGACCTTCTGGACGCGGAAGGCGAGGTCCGCGACGGTGATCTCCTTGGAAACGGTGTAGTCGCGGCCGTAGAACGTGCGCTCGCGGAACCCGGACAGGTACAGGATCGCTTCCCGGAGCGTCTTCGACGGGATCGTCCCGGTGTGCAGGCAGACGCCGCCGACCATCTCCTTGCGGTCGATCACGGCGACTTTCTTACCGAGCTTGGCGGCGGCGATGGCGCCCTTCTGCCCGGCGGGGCCGGTGCCGATGACGACGAGGTCGTAGGTGCCGGGATCCATGGCGTCAGCCTCTCACGCGGCGCATGAAGTTCGCGTTCAGCCGGCCGCGGGCGGCCGGTGGCTCGCGTCGAACTCGGCCGAGGCGAGCAGACAGTCGATGACGTTGGTGCGGGCGATGCCCTGCTCGATCTCGCCGGCGTAAAACGCGAGGCCGCCCTCGTCCGGCTCGCGGCCGAGGAGCGTCCGGTAGACGCGCGCGACGTACTCGCGCGGCGCGAGCGAGCCGCCGCCCTCGATCAGCGGCTCGGCAAGCGCCCGCACGCCGATCTCGCCGGCCAAGACCCGCTCCCGCTCGGCCGCGGCGGCGGGGCCGAGACGCCCGAGCAGAGCGTCGAGGGCCTTCGTGTCCCAGGCGCGCGGTTCGACGCGGATCGCCGACGTGGCGGCGCGACCGGCCTCCTGGCGGCGGACGGCGGTGACCCAGAGATATTGCGTGCCTTCGCCCGACAGGTCGGCGACGTCGAAGCCGCGCTCGGCGACGCGCGCCCGGACTTGCTCCGCGCTCCAGCGGGCGCCGTCCCAGGTGCCGGCGACGCGCGGGGTCCGCTCGGGGCGCCCGTCGATCTGGAAGCGGAAGACGCCGCCGCCCTTGAGGGTGCGCGCGGCTTCGTCGAAGTAGCGCAGCACGGCGTCGCGGGCCGGAATGTGCTGAAAGACGATGTGGGAGTAGACGAGGTCGAGCGACGCGTCGGCCGTGGCGGCGAGATCGCCGTCGGTGCGCTCGAGGCGGACGTTCGGCCGATCCGCCAGCGCCTCGCGGGCGCGCGCGATCATCTCCCCGGAGATGTCGACGCCGTTGGCCGCCGCGACGCGCGTCGAGAGCGGGCGCAGGAGGCGGCCGATGCCGCAGCCGATCTCGAGCGCCGCGGCCGAAGGGTCGAGCTCGAGGCCGCGCAGCACGTACTGCCGGAGATCGTCCGCGCCCGAGCGCCAGAATCCCTCTTCGGTCGCGCCGTGGCCGCAGTCGATGTAGAACCGGGCGTCCTGCCTGGCCCGAAGATCCCAGTCCTCGCGCATGCGCCGCCGCGCCGAGAAGAGGCCGGCGATCGAGCGGGCGTAGGGGATGCGCATCGGCGGGATCTTACAAGGGGGGCCAGACGAGCTCGCCGGTGTGGACGAAATAGAGCCCGGCCTTCGCGGGCCGGCCGGTCAGCCGTTGCCAGGCGCGTCGGTAGATCGCGATCTGGGGCGTGTAGAAGCGGACGAGCGCATCGCGGTTGCCGGACACCGTGTCGGACTTGTAGTCGACCAGGATCCACCCGTCGTCCTCCTCGAAGGCGAGGTCGATCGCGCCCTGCAGCAGAACCGGATCCGGTCCCTCCGCCAGGCCGAGCTCGGCGCGCGGCGCCTCGAGCGCGAACGGCACCTCGACGAGACGGCGCTTCGCGGCCCGCGCGCGTTCCCAGAGGGGCGACCGGCGCACGCCGTCGACCGTCTGCAGCACGTCGTCGAGCTCGCCCGGAGGCCTCTCTTCGGCGACGAGCAGGTTCGCCGCGTGCCGGGCGAGGTCGAGGTCCGGGTCGCGCATCGCGGCCTCGAGCGCGCCGTGGAGCACGCGGCCCCACGACATCCCGCGGCCGGTCGCTTCCCAGCCGGGCTTCTCGCCGGCGTGCGCGACCGCGGTGACCGTGGCGACGGCGAAGGTGGGTGTCGCCGACGCCTCGAGGCGCCGCCCTCGCTCGGCCGCGCCGGGCTCGGGATCGCTCCCGGCGGGCGGGCGGATCGCCGGCACGGTGGCGGGAGCCGCCGCCGACGCGAGCGCGGCCGGGAGATACGGGTCGAGCGCCGCCCAGGCGCCGGCCGCCTTGCCCGCCGCCGTGCGCTTGATGCTGACGACGAGGGCCTCCGCCGCGCGGGTCGTGCCCACGTACAGCAGCCGCGTGTTCTCGGCCTCCTCGAACTCCCTTTCTTTCGCCTGCATGGCTTCCCAGCCGGGGGGCAGCGCGATGTCCTGCTCGGTGAATTCGCCGAACTTCTGGAAAACGCGGAAGTAACCGACCGGCGGCTCGCGGTCGCGGTCGATGCCGAATCCGCGCGTGGGAGGGTTGCCCCCGGCGGGCTCCGCGAGGACGACGACGGGCGCCTCGAGGCCCTTGGCCCCGTGCAGCGTCATCAGCCGCACGACGTCGCGGCGGCCCGGCTCCACGCTCATCTGCTCGATGAGGTTCTCGCGGCGCATGCGGTCGAGCTCGTCGACGACGCCCGCGAAGTCGCGCCCCTCGCCCGAGAACTTGCGCGCGGCGGCCAGCGCTTTCAGGAGATTCCCGGCGCGGCTCCTTCCGAGCTCTTCGCCCGCGGCGAGGGCAACGAGCCCGAGGCGGCCGCAAAGGCGTGAGAGCGCGGCGGCCGGCGGGAGCGTCTCGACGTCGCCGAGCGCCTCGCGCAGGATGCGGACGGCGCGCGAGATCCGGGGGTCCGTCCCGGCCGGTGGCTCCGCGGTGAACCGGAATCGGCCGCCGGCGCGCGAGAAGCGGTAGAGCGCGTCGTCGTCCACGCCGAAGACGGGCCCGCGCAGGGCGGCCACGAACGGGACCGGATCGTCGGCGTCGGAGAGCGCCCGGAGCAGCGGGATCAGCGCTTCGAGCTCGGTCGACTCGCCGAAGGCGCCTCCGCCCGCGATCTCGAACGGGACGCCGAGCCGCTCGAGCGCCCGCGCGTACTGACCCATGTACTTGCGCCGCCGGAAGAGCACGAGAAAGTCGCCGGGGCGGCGCGCGTTCGCCGCGACCGCGGAGGCGACGAAGCGCGCGATCCGGCCGGCGTCCTCCTCGACGACCGGCTCGGCGCTGTTGCCCGCCGCGGGAACGTCGAGCCGGAAGACCGCGGGGCCGGGCGCTCCGTCGTGGTCGGCGTCGAGAGCCACGTGACCCGCCTGGAGATCCGTCGCGTCGGCCGGAAAGAAGCGCGGCTGCCCGAAGACGCGGTTGTTCCAGTCGCACAGCGCCCGGCTCGATCGGAAGTTCGTCGAGAGCGTGACGATCTTTCCGCCGCTCTGCTCGATCAGGCGCCGGACGGTCTGGTAGGTCTGGATGTCGGCGCGGCGAAAGCGATAGATGGACTGCTTCGGGTCGCCGACGACGAAAAGCGAGCCCGGCGCGGGGCGGAGCTTCTTCCAATCCGACTCTTCCGAGTCTTCCCCCGTCAGGTAAAAGAGCAGCTCCGCCTGGATCGGGTCGGTGTCCTGGAACTCATCCACGAGGATCGGCGTGAAGCGGCGCTTGAGCGCGCGACGCACGTCGGCCCTGTCCCGCAGCAGGTTGCGCCCCTCGATGAGGAGATCCTGAAAGTTCAGCCGGCCGCTCTCGCGCCTCTCGTTGCGGTAGGCGTCGCGCGCCGCGACGAGCACGGGGATGACGATCGGGTACAGGTGTTCGGCCCAACGGGCGAGCGAGGGCTTGACGACCTCGTCCTGGAGCGTCTCGAGCTCCGCCTTGAGCGCGCGCGGCGCCTTCTCCTTGGCCTTGCTGCCGCGCAGCACCTGGAGGACCTGAACGAAATCCGCGCCGCGGCCGACGTCGAGAAGGTTCGTCAGCCGGACGGCTCGCCGCACGGCGTTCTCGAAACCGGTCCAACCCTCCGGACCGGGCTCCGTGGGGATGCCCGGCGCCGCGCGCGCGAGGAAGTCCGCCACGCGCCGGCGGGCCGCCGCGAAGTCGGGCTCGGGCGTGGGAGAGGCCTCGGCCGGCTCCACGTCGGAGTTGTCGCAGATCTGCTCGTAGGCGCCGCGCAGGTCGTCCAGACGCACGCCGAGTGCGGAGAGGCGCGGCACCACGGGATCGTTCCTGACGAAGAGGGACTGGACGAAGCGCTGCCAGGACTCTTCGCGCGCGACGTGGTCCTCGGGCTCGTCCATCTCGCGAAAGCCCGGGTCCACGCCGGCTTCCACCGGCCGCTCGCGCAGCAGGCGCGCGCAGAACGCGTGGATCGTGCCGACGAAGCAGGACTCGAGCGATGAGAGCGCGGCGTCGAGGTTGCGCTGCCGGCCGGCGTCCTTCTCGCCGGCCCGGCGCCGCTCGAGCTCGTTCTGGAAGCGCTGCGAGAGCTGGGCGGCGGCGCGGATCGTGAACGTCACCGCCGAGAGGTTCTCGACGCGCGCCGCGCCCGAGGCGACGAGGGACGTCATCCGGCCGACGAGGCACGTCGTCTTGCCGGTGCCGGCCGCGGCCTCCACGAGCATGGTCGTGCCGAGCTCTTCGGCGATCGCGCGCCGCGCGGCGTCGTCGGCGGGTGGGCGCTCAGGCTTCTTCGTCGTCATGCAGTTTCCGGAAGGCGGTCAGCGCGGCCTCGGAGGCCGCGGCGAGCTTTCTCTTCGACGCCTCGCTCGACGCGTCGGGGCCGCCGCAGACCGCCTCGAAGTCGCAGAACTTGCAGCCGTCTCTCGACGTCGCGTGGGGAAAGAGGCCGGCCGCCGTCAGGTCGAACAGCGTCGCGAGCGCGCGCCGCGTCGCCGCGGGATCGACCGGGATCGTCAGGCGCTGGCCCTCGCCCTTGCGGCCCGGAAAGAAGTAGCCCGATCGCTCGACGCGGCCCTCGCGGCCGGCGCGGCGAAGCAGCTCCTCCAGGGCCATCGCGTAGAGCGCGGGCTGGGCCTGGCGGCCGCCGAAAAGCCCCCGACCTTCCTGCACGCCCGCGGCGCTGCCGGTCTTGTAGTCCCAGACCTCGAAGGTGCCGTTCCCGGTTTCGTCGATGCGATCGATCGAGCCGCGCAGGCGCACGCGGTCGCCGTTGCCGAGCGCGATCTCCACGGGATCGGCGGAGTTCAGGGGGCCCTCGGAGGCGCCGGCGGCGGGCAGTCCGAACCCGACTTCGAAATAGCGCGGCGTCACGGTCCGGCAGTGCTCGGCCTCGGCCGCGAGGAACGTGCGGCACGCCTGCCGGATCGTTTCTTTCTGCGCCTCGAAGGCGACGTCGCTCGAGGGCGGGACACGCTCGCGCCAGGCCTCGATGCGGCCGTCGGCGATCCCGTCGAGCAGGGCGGTGTGCCGGCCGGGATCGGGCTTCTCGCCTCGATCGGTCAGGGTCTCGAGGAGCTCGCGGAAGACCTCGTGAAGAAGGCTTCCCTCGTCGCGCGGCTCGAGCCAGCGCGTCGCGTCGCGTTCGAGGTCGTCCGGCGGGCGGACGCGCAGGACGTTGCGCACGAAATAGGAGAACGGGCATCCGGCCAGCGCCTGCACGAGGGACGCGGAGGTGGGCCGTCCGCTGCGGCGCGGATCGAGCTCCGGCGAGGGGGCCGAGAGTCGCCCGTCCCACGCCGTGAACCCGTCGCTCGCGCGGGCCTCGAGCGCCCGGCGGCCGTCCTCGAGCCACGGAAAGCGCGCGCGCACGAGCGCCGCGCCCGCGCGCGGCGGCGCGGCGGCGAGGCGCGCGAGCCACCACTCGCTTTCGTCGAGGGCGGCGTCCGCCTCCGGAACGAAGCCCGCGGGCGGCGGCAGGGCGGCGAGCATCCCGCCGTAGTCGGCATCGACGCCGGTCTTCGCGCGATGGAGGTCGAGGAGAAACGGCGACGGTGCGGGCTCACCGGCCATCGAGAGGTTGCGCAGGTCGAACTTCGAATAGCTCGCCGTCCAGGCTCCGCGCAGGCGCGCCACGCAGGCCTGCAGGGCGCGGGTGCGCTCGCGCGGGCGTTCGCGCTCGAGGGACAGCCGCGGACGATCGAGCGCCTCGTTGATCCGGCGGCGCTCGTCGTCGAGGAGGACCGGATCCTCGAGATCGCGACCCGGATGACGGGTCTCGTCGAGGCCGACGAGAAAGGTGTGGCGGCGTCCCGAGTGGCCGCCGTCGGCGAACCCGGAGACGTGAAGCCGTCCCGGGCGCGGCCGGTCGGCGAGGACCGCGAGCTCCGTCACGGCGTCCCGCAGACGCTCGAGAGCCTCTTCGAGACGCACCGGTGCGGCGGGCAGATCGGCCAGCTCGCGAAAGAGCGTCTCGAGCGCGACGCGTGCCGCCGCGTCCAGGTCGTCGGTCACGCGCGCGAACTCGGAGACGAACGCCGCCGCGCCGCGGGCGAGCGCACGCAGGCGGTCGTCCGAGCCGTCGGCGGGGGCGAGCTCGAGCGCCCGGGTCGTGAAGGCGCGCGCGAGCCGTGCCGCCGCGAGGCGCCGTTGCCGCGCGGCCGAGCGCTCTTCCGGCGGCTCCTCCACCGTGTCGTCGCGTCGGGACGGCCGCTCGGGGCCTTCGAGCTCCCGGATGAGCCGATCGAGGGCGGTGGCGTACCGGCGCCGTCCCCACCCGATTCGGGCGCGGCGCAGCTCCCGCGCGGCCGCGGCCGCGCCCGGCGCGTCGGGCGAGGCGTCGAGGCCCCGGAGCGTGAGCGCGCCGGAAGCGAGAGCCGCGCGCAGGCGATCGGCGGCGAACCCTTCGGCCATCCACCCGAAAAAGGCGAGAGCCGCCTGACCCGGCCGGCTGTAGGTCACGGGGACGCCGCCCGCAAACGTGCAGGGCACGCCGTGCTCGCGCGAGAGCTCCCACACGAGCGCCGGATAGACGGACTCGTCGGTGTGGAGCAGCTCGACGTGGTCGAACGGGATCCCGGCCGAGAGACACCGGCGAAAAACGTCGCGCAGCTCGTTTTCTTCGCCGATCGCGCGCGAGATCGCCGCGTCGGCGGCGCGCGCCGTCCACGCCGACGGCTCGTCGACAGCCAGCCGGCGCAGACGGTCGCCCGCGAGCCGCTCGAGGAGGACCCGTTCGAGCTCGGACAGCTCGACGTCGGCCGGCAGGAGATAGAGCGCCGACGTTCCCGCCGGCGGCTCGAGCTTCGCGGCGCGCGCGAGCACGTCGAGCCCGTCCACGAAGCCGCCTTCGGAAAGCGCTCGCGTGTAGCCGCCGAGGATCTCCTGCAGCTCCGTCGCCTTGCGCGGATCGGCGAACGCCGAGGACGGGAGGCGCGAGGCGCCGATGTCGGCCGCGCGCAGCTCGTCGAGGGTGCGATGCATCGCCCGGTGCAGACCCGGCCTCTCCCGCAGCGCCCCGAAATAGGAGTCTGGCCGGAGCACGCGCGCGCACGCCTGCTCGACGAGGGTGAGCGCCTGGGCGCGGGAGAGGAGCCGCCGTCCTTCGCGAGCGAGCGCGGGGCCGATCCTCTCTAAGGCCAGGGTGCGGACCGTCGCGACGCGCAGGTGCACCCACGCGTGCCCTTCTCGGGCGAGCCGCTCGACGAGCGTGTGTCCGTGAAGCAGCGTCGGCGCGACGAGGATCTTTTCCTCGAGCGGGGCCGCCGCGCAGGCGGCCGCGAGCTCTTCGAGGAGCCGGGCCGTGACGGAAGGCTCCGGAAGGGGCGGCGTGGAAACCGGTGGCGCGGACGGCTCCGGCCCGCGCGCCGCCGGTGCGGACGGCGCCCGCGAGGGCGCCTCGAAAGGCAGCTCGCGCTGTTCGGATTTCCGACGCATGAGACCCCGCATTCTTATCCCACTCGACGGACAGACCGTGTCCCGGCAAACGGAGTAGACTCGTCGGCGGAAACGGGGGAGCCCACTCTGCGTCGCTGGCGCAGACGGCTGAGAGTCCGGCGGCCATCGCCTGCCGGAGACCCCGCGAACCTGATGCGGGTAATGCCGCCGTAGGGAGGTCGTCATGAGCCGTCGCCCCGAAGCGCTGCCGTCGGATGCGTCCGTCCGGCGCGAGCCACTGCCCGGATCGAGGAAGGTCTACGCAGGCGGTCCGCACGGCATGCGCGTGCCGTTTCGCGAGATCGCGCTGACGCCGACCCGTGGGGCGCGCGGCGAGACGGAAATCCACGCGCCGTTTCGGGTGTACGACACGTCCGGGCCGTACACCGATCCGGCCGCGGCGATCGACCTGTACCAGGGCCTGCCGGAGCTGCGCCGCCCGTGGATCGACGCGCGGGGCTCGTACGACCTGTCCGCGCCGCGGCGGCAGAACGCGGCGGGTCTCTCTTTGACTCGGCCCCGGGAGGTCCGGCGCGGGCGCGGCAACGTGACCCAGATGCACTACGCGCGGCAGGGCGTCGTCACGCCCGAGATGGAGTTCGTGGCGATCCGCGAGAACCTGCCGGCCGAGCTCGTGCGGAGCGAGATCGCGCGCGGCCGCGCCATCCTGCCGGCCAACGTCAACCACCCCGAGTCCGAGCCGATGATCATCGGGCGGCAGTTCCTCGTGAAGATCAACGCCAACATCGGCAACTCCGCCGTCGGTTCCACGATCGAGGAAGAGGTCGAGAAGATGACGTGGGCGACGCGCTGGGGCGCCGACACGGTCATGGATCTCTCGACCGGCCGGAACATCCACGAGACGCGCGAGTGGATCCTCCGCAACAGCCCGGTCCCGATCGGCACCGTCCCGATCTACCAGGCCCTCGAGAAGGTGGACGGCAAGGCCGAGGAGCTGACCTGGGAGATCTACCGCGACACGCTGATCGAGCAGGCCGAGCAGGGTGTGGACTACTTCACCGTGCATGCCGGCGTGCGCCTCGCCTACGTGCCGCTGACGGCGCGGCGCGTGACCGGCATCGTCTCGCGCGGCGGCTCGATCATGGCCAAGTGGTGCCTCGCGCATCACGCCGAGAGCTTCCTCTACACGCGCTTCGACGAGATCTGCGAGATCCTGAAGGCCTACGACGTGTCGTTCTCGCTCGGCGACGGCCTGCGCCCGGGCTCGACGGCCGACGCCAACGACGAGGCCCAGTTCGCCGAGCTCGAAACGTTGGGCGAGCTGACGACGAAGGCGTGGGCGCAGGACTGCCAGGTGATGATCGAGGGGCCCGGCCACGTCCCCATGCACCTGATCCGGGAGAACATGGAGAAGCAGCTCGCCCTCTGCCACGAGGCGCCCTTCTACACGCTCGGACCGCTGACGACCGACGTCGCGCCCGGCTACGACCACATCACCTCGGCCATCGGCGCGGCGATGATCGGCTGGTTCGGCACGGCGATGCTCTGCTACGTCACGCCGAAGGAGCACCTGGGGCTGCCCGACCGGAAGGACGTCAAGGACGGCGTCATCGCGTACAAGATCGCCGCGCACGCGGCCGATCTCGCCAAGGGACACCCCGGCGCCCGGCAGTGGGACGACGCGCTGTCGAAGGCGCGCTTCGAGTTCCGCTGGGAGGACCAGTTCCACCTGGCCCTCGACCCGGAGACGGCCCGCGACTTTCACGACGCGACGCTCCCGGCCGAAGGCGCGAAGCTCGCGCACTTCTGCTCGATGTGCGGGCCGCACTTCTGCTCGATGAAGATCACGCAGGACGTCCGCGACTACGCGGCGTCGCTCGGCGTCGCCGAAGACGAGGCCCTCCGGAAGGGCCTCGCCGAGAAGGCGGAGGAATTCGTCCGCGACGGGGCGGAGATCTACCGCAAGGGCTAGGCCCGGGCCACTAGAACTTGGCCACCAGGCCCACCGCCGTCGCCGTGTCGGTCTTGTCGTAGCGCGTCAGCGGGATCGTCGTGCCGTCCTTGATCGGCGGCTCGTTGCGGTAGAGCAGCGTCCACGAGGCCTGGAGCGCGAAGATCTTGGAGATCGCGACGGCGACCGCGGCCTTGTCCGTCATGAACCAGTTCTTGCTGTCGGAGAGGTCGAGCAGGTACGAGAAGTCGTTCGTAAAAGCCGCCGTCTTCGTGATCTGCCACTTGTAGCCGAGTCCGGCGCGGACGTTGGCGTAGTTGTGGTACGGCGCGATGACGCCGAGGACGATGTCCTGCTCGGTCGTGTATCCCACGCCGCCCTCGATGCGGAGGAACTGGGTCTTCGTGTTGACGAGCTTGAACCCCGCGCCGCCGTCGAAGTTGTAGATGTTGTTGATGCCCGAAAACGTGTTCTTCAGCCAGCCGGCCCGGGCGAAGACGTCGAGCTGCTCGGTCAGGTCGCGCGAGGCCTGGAGCGAGGCCGTGAAGTTCTCGGCCGTGGTGACGCCGTCGGTCGCTGCGTGGAGCGCCGAGCCCTTCAGCGTGAAGAGCCAGGGCTTGGGGTTGTAGTTGACCTCGGCGCTGCCGCCGATCGACGTGGTGTCGGTGTTGCCCGACGTCGACAGAAACGCGAGCTCGGCCTTGCCGAACCAGACGGGCGGCGGCGGCTCGGGGACGGGGCAGGGGCAGTCCTGCGCGAGCGCCGCGGCGGGGGCCGCCAGAGACACGAGCAGGGCGATACGCCGGAACATCTTCATCGGGACCTCCTGTCAGACGAGCGCTTTGCGGACCTCGGCGAGCTCGCGGCGCTTGGCCTTGTCGACCTTCGGGTACTGAAGGTCGAGCTTTTCGAGCGCGAGGATGAGCGTGCCGGCGACGGCGAGGCGCGTGAACCACTTGTTGTCGGCCGGCACGACGTGCCACGGCGCCCAGGGCGTGCTCGTCGAGCGGATCAGGTCTTCGTAGGCCGTCATGTAATCGTCGAAGAAGCCCCGCTCCTTCGCGTCGGCCATGGAGAACTTCCAGTTCTTGTCGGGCATGTCGAGGCGCTCGAGGAAACGGTTCTTCTGCTCCTTCTTCGAGACGTAGAGGAAGAACTTGAGGACGGCGATGCCGTTGCGCGTCAGGTAGCGCTCGAAGGCGTTGATGTCTTCGAAGCGTTCGTCCCAGATCTTCCTGGTGACGAGCTTTTTCGGGAGGCGCTGTTTGAGGAGGAGCTCCGGGTGGACGCGGACGACGAGCGCCTCTTCGTAGTAGGAGCGGTTGAAGATGCCGATGCGGCCGCGCTCCGGCAGACTCTTCATCGAGCGCCACAGGAAGTCGTGGTCGAGATCTTCGGGCGAGGGCGCCTTGAACGAGAAGACCTGCACGCCCTGGGGGTTGACCCCGGACATGACGTGCTTGATGGTGCCGTCCTTGCCGGCGGCGTCCATCGCCTGGAGGACGATCAGGACGCCCCAGCGATCCTGGGCGTAGAGCTTCCCCTGGAGGTCCGCGAGCATCGAAACCCCGCGGCGGAGCAGCTCCCTGGCCTCCTTGCCCTCGAGGTCGAGGCCGGCCGTGTCGGCCGGGTCGATGTCGCGGAGCCGAAAGCCCTTACCCCGCTCGATCCGATACCGGTCGACGATCCGCTCGAGCTGGCGGCGACCCGACTTCTTCATCTTGTCTTTGGGCATATCCGTCGATCCTATCGAATGGGGGGCGGGGCGCCGAAACCCGGCGCCGATTCCTTCGAATAAACCCGGGTGGGCCCCGCCGCCCGGCCGGGCCGAAAAGGAGGCAGCCATGACCGAAGTCACCCGGCACGACCCGGGCGCGTTTTCCTGGGCCGAGCTCGCGACGACCGACACGGCGGGGGCCAAGGCGTTCTACACGGGCCTTTTCGGCTGGACGTTCACGGACGGCCCGATGGGGCCGGGGCCCGAGGACGTCTACACGCGGCTGCAGCTCTCCGGCCGGGACGTCGGCGCGCTGTACCCGATGATGCAGGACCAGCGCAGCCAGGGAATTCCGCCCTTCTGGCTCTGCTATGTGACCGTCGCCAGCGCCGACGAGGCGGCGAAGAAGGCAAGAGCGCTCGGCGGCAAGGTCTGCGCCGAGCCGTTCGACGTCATGGACTACGGCCGGATGTCGATCCTGCAGGACCCCTCGGGCGCCACGCTCGCCGTCTGGCAGCCGGGGACCCACCCCGGGGTCGGCCGCTTCGGCGAGCCCGGGGCGCCGTGCTGGATGGAGCTCGCCACGCGCGACGTGGCCGGCTCGAAGAAGTTCTACGCGGGCGTCTTCGGCTGGGGCTGGCAGGATCCCAGGGGCGACGGCATGCCGTACACGGAGATCCTGCGCGGCGGGCAGCCGATGGGCGGGATGTATCCGCTGGGTCCGGAGATGGGCCAGGTGCCGCCGAACTGGACGCTCTACTTCCAGGTCGCCGACTGCAACGCGGCGGCGGCAAGGGCGAAGGCGCTCGGCGGCCGGCTCGTCGTCGAGCCGAAGGACCTGCCGAACGTGGGGCGGTTCGCCTTCGTCCAGGATCCGCAGGGCGCGTTCTTCTCGCTGTACCAGCCGGCCTGAGCCGGGGCGGCGCGCCGGCGGGTCAGATCTTGAGGAAGATCCGGCGCCGGTAGAGGATGCCGAAGACGGCCGTCCAGAGGGCGAGGTAGACCAGCGCGAAGAGGAGCGAGCCGAGGCGCGGGTCGGCGAACCGGTCGAAGGCCGCGCGGTAGATCGCGTTCCAGAGCGAGCGCGATTTCCCGTCGGCGCCGGTGACGCGGACGGCCAGGAGCGCCATCGCGCCGAGTGTGGAGAGCACGAACGCCCCGATCGCGTTGCGCCCGAGCCACAGGAACGGCGCCGTCCAGCGCCGCACGCCGCGCACGTCGACGACCCACACGAGGGCCGCGAGAGCGATCGCCGCGAGTCCCGCCGTCAGCACGGCGTAGGACGACGTCCAGAGGCTCTTGTTGACGGGGAACACGCGGCCCCAGAGGAGGCCGAGGACCGCCGCGCCGGTTCCCGCGGTGAAGAGGTCGCGAGCCGCCTGCGGCGTCGCGCCGAGACGTCGCAGGCGCTCGCCGGCGGCCGCCCCGAGCAGGGTCGTGGCGACGGCCGGCAGCGTCGAGAGCAGTCCCTCGGGGTCGTAGTCCGGCTTCCAGGTGTGACGGCCGAGGACCGCGCGGTCGACGCGGGCCGCGAGGTTGCCGGCGGGGTCGAGCGGTCCGCTCGACAGCAGCGCCCAGTAGCCGAGCAGCAGCGTCGCCGCGACGGGGACGGCCGCGCGGGCGCTGCCGCGCAGGACAACGGCGCCGGCCAGGAGCACGCAGAGCCCGATGCGCTGGAGGACTCCGGCGAAACGAAAGCGTTCGCCGTGAAAGACGATGAAGGAGAGCCCGTTCAAGACGAGACCGAGCCCGACGAGGACGGCCGCGCGCACCGCGACGTGCCGGAACACGGCGCCCGGGTTCGCGAGCGCGTCACGCCGCGCGAACGACAGTGCCATGGAGACGCCGACCAGAAAGAGGAAGAAGGGAAAGATCGTGTCGGTGTAGGTCCAGCCGTGCCACGCCGCGTGTTCGAGGGGCGGGTAGACGGCCGACCACGTGCCGGGGTCGTTGACGACGATCATCCCCGCGATCGTGATGCCGCGCAGGGCGTCGATCGAATCGAGGCGCGGGGCCGCTTCGGTCGGAATCCGAACACTGTAACGCGCGCGGGCC
>DATJXB010000228.1:0-18530 GCA_035500755.1 Thermoanaerobaculia bacterium
ATCCTCGGCACGCCGGCCGAGAAGGCGATCGCCGAGAAGTACCGGCGACTGGCCGCGGCCCCTTGAGCTCCTCGGACGCGCTCGTCGAAGCCGCCGTGGCCGCGGCGCGCGCCGGCGGCGAAGTCCTGCTCGCCAACTGGCGCAACCTCCCGCACGGCTCGGTCGAAGAGAAGACGAAGAACGATTTCGTCACCCACGCCGACCGCGAGAGCGAGGAGCGCATCATCGCCGCGATCCGCGAGCGCTTCCCGGACGACGCGTTCCTCGCCGAGGAGGGCGGTCCGCGCAAGGGCCGCGACGGCGCCCGCGTCTGGATCATCGATCCGCTGGACGGCACGTCCAACTTCGTCGCCGGCTTTCCGTTCTGGTGCGTTTCGATCGCGGCGTGGGAGAGCGAGGAGCCGGTCGCGGCCGTGGTGTGGGATCCGCTGCGGGACGAGATGTACACGGCACAAAAGGGCGGCGGCGCGTGGCGCAACGGGACGCGACTGTCGGTCACCGGCCGGTCGTCGCTCGAAGGCGCGTTCATCGCGACGGGCTTCCCGTTCCGCAACCGCCACAAGATCGACGCCTACCTCGCGGTCTTCAAGGCCGTCTTCGGGCACGCCCGGGCGATCCGGCGGGCCGGCTCGGCCGCGCTGGACCTCGCCTACGTCGCCGCCGGGGTTTTCGACGGCTTCTTCGAGTTCCGCCTCGCGCCCTGGGACATCGCGGCGGGCGCGCTGCTGATCGAGGAGGCAGGCGGCGAGCTCACCGACTTCGCGGGCGGGAAGGGCTACCTCGAGCGGGGGAACGTGGTCGCCGGATCGAGGGGAGTCGCGGAGGGCCTGCGGGCGGTCTCGAAGGGGATCGTGGACGAGGGCACCATCTAGGATGACCGTCCGAGCCGTGCTCGTCGGCCTCGCCGTGGGAATCGTCGGCGCGACCGCAACGGCCCCGGCGGAGGAACGCGTCAGCGCCACTCGAGGCGGATATCTCGCGCACGGCGTCTGCGAGTGCTTCGAGTGCCACTCCCCGCTCCGGGACGAGAGCCTCGTCGAGCCGGACCCGTCGAAGCTCGGGGCCGGAGACATCCTCGACCGGAAGACGCGTCAGGTCGCGCCGAACCTCACGCCGGATCCGGAGACCGGGGCGGGACGCTGGACCGACGCGCAGCTCATCCGGGCCATTCGAGACGGGATCGGTCACGACGGCCGCCGCCTCTCCCTCGTGATGCCGTATCCCGCCTTCAGCGTCCTGACGGACGACGACGTGCGCTCGATCGTGGCTTACCTCCGGGCGCTCCCGCCGGTCCGGAACGCGCTTCCGAAGTGGGTTCCGGCGGACGTCGCCGAGCGCCCGCACGAACCGCTCGAGAAGCCGTTCACTCCCGAAAAGCTCACGACGAAACTGGGCCGCGGCGAGTACCTGGTGCACCTCGCCAAGTGCGTTCACTGCCACAGTGCACGGCCGCTGAACGGGACAAAGCGGGAGCATCGCTTCGATCTGGAGTTCGCGGGCGGTCGGCGGTTCGAGACCACGCCGACGTTCGACGAGCTCGAGGAAGATCCGGGGTTCGTCTCGCCGCCGGCGACGATGCCCGAGCCGAAGAGCTTCGTCACGAGCCCGAACCTGACGACCGATCCGTCGGGCATTCCGTACTACGACGAGAACATCTTCATCCAGACGATCCGGACGGGCAAAGTCGCCGGCGTGCGTCCACTGACGCGCGCGATGCTCTGGTTCGAGTTCCGGAAGCTGACCGACGAGGACCTGAAGGCGATCTTCGCGTACATCCGCTCGCGGCCTCCCCAGAAGCACCGCGTCAGCAACACCGATCCCCCGACGTTCTGCCCGGTCTGCGGGCGCTACCACGGGCTGGGAGACCTGAACGCCGCGCCGGAGTCGACCGAGGCCCGGAAGCCCTAGCCCTCGAGACTCCGCCGGTACTCCCGATCGAACGCGGCGAGGAGGCTCTCCTCGCGCGAGTACAGCCCCGGCCGGTAGGCGCGCGAGGAGACGCCCTGCTGGGCGAGCTCGCACATGTGCCAGTCCTGGCGGTTCGTGACGTCCCAGATCTCGATGCCGTCCATCGGGTTCGCGTCGGCGCGCTCGAGGGTCTCGGACGCGAAGAGGAAGTCGCAGAGGACGCGGGTGCGGTCGGGCGCGCGGGGCTCGAGACGCGTCGCCATGACGAAGTCCGGCTGGATCGTCAGGAAGGTGGACGGGAAGATCGAGTAGTAGTAAACGCGCTGGCGCTCGTCCCCGGACAGATCGCCGAGCGGCGCGCCGCACATCCGGCCGCTCATCGAGAGGCTCCCGCCTTTTTCGTCGATGAGCATGTAGCCGCCGAGCACGGCCCCGTCGCGCAGATCGTTGGCGCCGCTGCGGTAGTGCGAGAGCTTCGCGAGGGCCGGGTGGACGGGAGGGCAGTGGTAGCACTCCGAGAAGTTCTGGAAGATCAGCTTCCAGTTCGCGCGCACGTCGTAGGAGAGCTGCCGTACGGTCTTCAATCGCGGCAGCCGCCACGGCGCGAAGCGGCCGAGGAGCGGCCGGAGCGCCTCCTCGAGCGGCGCGGCGTCCGCCGAGAGATTCAGGAAGAGGAACCCTTCCCACTCGGCCAGGGCGGCCGGCGCGAGCGGGTGCTCCGCCTTGTCGAACCAGGGGACGTCGGCCATGTGCGGGGCGCCGAGAAGCGCGCCGTCGAGCCCGTACGTCCAGGCGTGGTAGGGGCACTGGATGCCGCCGGCGAAGCGGCCCTTCTCGGCTTCGCAGACGCGCGTGCCGCGGTGGCGGCAGACGTTGAAGAAGGCGCGCGCCTTCCCGTCGCGCCCGCGGACGAGCAGCAGGCTCTCGTTCCCGACCTCGACCGTCCGGAAGTCCCCGGCCTCGCCGAGCGCGTCGCTCCGGCCGACGCCGAGCCAGCGCCGTCCGAAGATCCGTTCCTGCTCGCGGGCGAAGACCTCCGCCGAGACGTAGAGCTCGCCGGGGAGCGTCGTCGCCCGGTCCGTCAGCGAATGGCCCTGGAACTCCACGCCGAAGAGCGTAAGGCTGCTGCTAGACTCCGCGCAACGAAAAGGAGGGCCTCCATGCGTCGACGCTTCACCCGCCGGGACTTCGTCCGCGCCTCGGCCGCCGCCGGCATCGCCGCGACGGCTCCCCGCGCCCTGGCCCAGAAAGCGCCCGCGGTCGTGACCGGGAGCGTGAAGCCGGTCGTGATCTCCTCGGCCAACGGCAACTGGTTCAAGAACGGCGGCAACTTCACGTGCGTCGAGAAGGCCTTCACGCTGATGATGGCGGGCTCCGACGTCCTCGACGCGCTCATCGAGGGCGTCAACATCGTCGAGCTCGACCCCGAGGACTACTCGGTCGGCTACGGCGGCGTCCCGAACTCGGAGGGCGTCGTCCAGCTCGACTCCTCGTGCATGCACGGGCCGCTCCGGCGAGCCGGCGGCGTCGCCGCGCTCGAAGGCGTCCGGACGCCATCGCGCGTGGCCCGCGAGGTCATGAACAAGACGGATCACCACCTGCTGGTCGGCAAAGGCGCGCAGTGGTTCGCGCGCAACATGGGATTCACGATCGAGGAAGACCTGAACACGCCGCTCTCGCGCAAGCTCTGGCTCGAGTGGAAGCAGCGGACCGACCCCTCCCACTACCTGACGCCCAAGGAGCGGGAGATCGCCTACCACCGCGTGCGGCGGGACATGGCCGACGAGCGGCTCTTCTCCGGCTCCCAGATGTACGGGACGATCAACTGCGACGGCATCAACGCCAAAGGCGAGATCTGCGGCGTCACGACGACGTCGGGCCTCTTCTTCAAGATTCCGGGGCGGGTCGGCGACTCGCCCATCCTCGGCGCCGGGCTCTACGTGGACGGAGCCGTCGGCGCGGCCGGCTCGACCGGGCGCGGCGAGGCCAATCTCTACAACCTGTCGTCCTTCTACATCGTGGACTGCATGCGGCGGGGCATGCACCCCAAGGACGCCGGCATGGAGGCGCTGAAGCGCATCAAGGCGAACACCATCGAGAAGCGGCTGCGCAAGGCCAACGGCGACCCCAACTTCAACATCAACTTCTACGCGTTGAACGCGAAGGGCGAGTTCGCCGGTGTCGCCATGTACGCCGAGGACCCGGACGACAAGGGCTGGGCGGGCGGCACGACCAACGCCGTGCGCTACGCCGTCTGCGACGCGAGCGGCCCGCGCTCGATCCCGGTGGAAGGACTGCTGCCGGGGAGCGCGAGCGCGTAGGCGGCCGGCCGATGGGCCCGGAGCCGGGCCGCACGTACTGGTCGGATCCCGAAAAGCACGCCTGGGAAGGGATCTGGATGAACCATCCCGCCGTGCGGGAGCGGATCAACACGCGCGTCACCGGTAACCCCGGGCTCTGGCCGATCGTTGCGCTGCCGGCGCTCGTGCCGGATCGGATTCCGTTCGGGAGCGCGCTCTCGATCGGCTCCGGGCTCGGCAACTTCGAACGGTCTCTCGCGGAGCTTGGAATCGTCCGCTCGGTGACCGGCGTCGACGTCAGCCCGGAGATCCTGGTCGAGGCCGAACGGCGAGCGGCCGAGTCGCCGGAAGGGCAACGGATCCGGTACGTCGCCGGGGACGCGCGGGCGCTGCTGCGGGAAGCGCGGAATCTCGACGCGGTCTTCTTCCACGCCTCGCTCCATCATTTCGACCGGCTCGACGAGCTGCTCGCGCTCGTGAAGCGGGCGCTCGCGCCCCGGGGCCTGCTCTACCTCGACGAATACGTCGGTCCTTCGCGCGACGAGTGGACCTGGCGCCATCTTCTCGAATGGAACTTCGTCTATCGCCGCCTCCCGGCCGCGGTGCGTCGGACGCACGTGATCCGGGCGCCCGTCACCGACGAGGATCCGACCGAGGCGATCGCGTCGTCGGACATTCTGCCGGCCGTCGAGAAGCACTTTCGAGTGATTTCGCAGAAGGACTACGGCGGAAACCTCCTGTCCGGGATCTACCCGAGCCTGCTCCGCCCGGACCAGCCCGGAGGTCCGCCGGCGGCGATTTTCGATCGCGCCGTCCGGTCACTCCTTTCGCGCGAGGACCGCCTGCTGGCGCGCGGACGGCCCAGCTTCCACGCGGTCGTCGTCGCCGAGCCGCGCTGAGGAGCGCTACGGCAGGTACTCCTTCGGGATCGGGTTGTCCTTCGTCTCGTCGGTCCAGATGGCGTTGGCGATCCACCAGCGGCTGCCGTCCCAGAAGAGCTCGATCGAGTTGATGCCGCGCATGATGACCGGTCCGGTCTCGGTGCGGCGCGATTCGTACGTGCTCCAGACGTGGGCGATCGGGCCGAACCGCTCGGTGACGCGGTGGATCTCCTTCTCGAAGAAGCCGCTCTTCGTCAGCCCGTCGGCCACGTCCACGTACTCCTGGTGGCTCGTGATGCGCGGCGCGAGCTTGCCGGACTTGTCGACGTCCACCTGCACGAAGCGCAGGTCCTTGATGTAGAGCGTCCGGTCGCGGGCCCAGTCGCGCGGCTGGCCGGCGGGGCCCGAGACGACCTCGTAGTACGCCCTGACCATGCCGTCGATCGTGGCGACGTCGTCGGGGCGCGGCGGCACGGTCTTGACCTCGACCTGCTGCGCGAGCGAAATCGCCGTGACGAGGAGACCGAAGCAGACCGTCCCCATGCTCTTCATGTCGTCCTTTCGCGATTGGCGGCGAGGGATTCGCCGCTCA
The DNA here is from genome assembly GCA_035500755.1 of Thermoanaerobaculia bacterium. Lineage (GTDB taxonomy): Bacteria > Acidobacteriota > Thermoanaerobaculia > UBA5066 > Gp7-AA6 > DAHUXD01. The sequence goes on from DATJXB010000228.1 coordinate 5,682, forward strand.
CCAGCTCACCGATCGTCGGCGCGGCGCCTCCGGGCGCCGTCCTGCTCGGGGCTCTCGAGCACGATCACTCCCGCGTACCCCACCACGCTCGAGGTGTCGCCGGTCTGGTCGCCGCTGTCGGCCCGGGCGACGACAACGGCCTCGTGCGCCACGGCGCTCTGCGCGGCGAAGAGGAGCGTCGTGGCCGGCAGGAAGCCGCACATGGAGATGTTCTCGGTCAGCACCGTGCGGAAGAGGCCCTCGGGATCGAGGCCCTCGAGGCGCGCGAGGGCGAGGTCGTCCTTGCGGCGGCCGGCCGCGCGCGACTCGTAGTGGTTCATGTCGGACGAGGCGAGGACGAGCGGCGGCTCGGTCGCCTCGCGGCGCAGGCGCGCGAGCGCCTCGCCGACCTCGCGGCAGAGCTCGAGGCTCGGCTCTCCCAGGCTGACGGGAACGAAGGCGACGTCGGGGCGCAGGGCCTGGAGGAAAGGGAGCTGCACCTCGAGCGAGTGCTCCCGCCGATGCGCCTCCGCGTCCTCTTCGAGCGAAGGGGCGAGCTGGCGGAGGCGGTCGGCCATCTGCCGGTCGACGCGGACGTCGCCGAGGGGCGTCCGCCAGGCGTCGGAGGGGTCGACGGCGGCCGGAGCGCCTCGCCCCGTGTGGTTCGGACAGAGGATGACGCAGGTCGGCGGGATGCGCAGCCTCGCGTAGACCGCGCCGGCGACGGCGCCCGAGTAGACGTAGCCCGCGTGCGGCACGACGGCGCCGATGGCGGCGACGGGGTCGAGGCCGGCCGGCAGAAAGCCGCGCACGTCCGCCGCGAGCCGCTCGGGCTGCGCTTCGTAGAACATGCCGGCGACGGCGGGGGAGCGGACGGTCATGGGCGCTGCGGAGGTCGAGGACGCACGATGCCGGCTCAATTCACCAGCAGCGTCGCCTCGGCGGTCTTTCCGGCGAGCTCGACGCGGATCTTCGCCGCGCCGGGCTTCTTTCCCGTGGCCACGCCCGCGCCGTCCACGGTCGCGACCGACGGATCCGACGTCTTGAACACGGCCGCGACCTCGGGGATCGGCAGTCCGTCGGTCCCGTAGGCCGTGACCTCGAAGTGCTGCATCTCGCCGACGCGGGCCAGCGCGGTCACGGGCCGGATGTCGACGCGCTCGATCGGCTTCAGGGACACCGTGACGTCGGAGCCGCCCTGGATGTCGCCGATCCTGCCGATGACCGTCGTCATGCCGGCGGCGACCGAGGTCACGATGCCGTCCTCCGAGATCGTCGCGACCTTGGGGTTGGACGACGACCACGTCGGCTTCAGGTCGAGGACCTTCTGCTTCGAGTCCTTCACGCTGAAGGAGATGGGCACCGAGGTTCCGGCCGGCCCGGTCAGGGCGATCGCGGGCGGCGTGATCTCGATCGTGGCGACGTCGATGACCTCGACCGGTACCTGGCCGGTCACGCCCTCGTAGGTGGCCGTGACCATCGCCTTGCCGGCTTTCTTCGCCACGATCCGCCCGCCGGGCTCGGCGGTGACCACGTCGCTCGAGGCGCTCCAGGCCGGCGTCGCCGGTTCGAGGGGCTGCCCCTTCTTGTCGAGAACCTTCGCCGAGAGCCGCTGGGACCGCTCGATCCCGTAGATCTTGACCTTTTTCGGCGTGATGTCGACCGAGGCGGGCTTGCGCGCGCAGCCCGCGGCGAACGCGGTGAGCAGGGCGACGGCGCAGAGCGCAGTGCGGCGGGAAGGCATCCCTTTTACCTCCTGAGGTTTACCATTTTCAGGATAGCACCGATTTTCACATCCAGCGCAGGATCCGGTCGGCGCGCCGCTGGACGCGGTCGGGGTGCCGCTGCGGATCGTAGATCCGCGGCGAAGGAATCATCGCGGCGAGCGTGGCCGCCTGCTCGCGGGTCACGTCGCGCGCCGAGACGCCCAGGTAACGCCGCGCCGCCGCCTCCACCCCGAAGGTGCGAGGACCGAGCTCGATGACGTTCAAGTACAGCTCGAGGATCCGCTTCTTCGAGAGCTGATGTTCGAGCCGCTTCGCGATCGCGAGCTCGCGGAGCTTGCGCCACGGCGTGCGCGCGGGGGAGAGGTACAGGTTCTTGGCGAGCTGCTGCGTGATCGTCGAGCCGCCGACTTTCAGGCGGCCCTTCTCCCAGTTGGTCTGGAGCGCGCCGCGCATGGCCTCCCAGTCGACGCCTTCGTGCTCGAAGAAGCGTGCGTCCTCGGCGACGACGACGGCGCGCTGCAGATCGGGCGCGATCCGCGCGAGGGGAACGGGCGTCCAGTCGAGCCGGGTGCTCTCGCCCTTCCGCGCGAGCTCTGCTTTGCGCCGCTCCATGAACGCGGTCGTCGCGGGCCAGGAGCGGGCGAGCGGGCGGACGTCGGGAAGGGTCGCCCAAAACAGAACCGCGGCCCCGAGGGCCGCGGCGAGGGAGACGACGAGGATGCGCCGGATCAAGCTCGGGAGTCGATCACCCGCGGACGGCCGTCAGCGCCCGGCGCAGTTTCCGGACGCCTTCCTCGGCTTCGTCCTTCGTCAGGACCAGGTGCGGCCGGAAGCGGACGGCATTGGCGCCGGAGGCGAGGCCCATCATGCCGTTCTCGAGGCATGCCGCGAGCGTCTTGTCGCGCGTCTCCTTGTCCGGCAGGTCGAACGCGATGAACAGACCGCGGCCGCGCACGTTCGACATCACGCCCGGGAACTCCGCGGCGAGCTCGCGCAGCCGGGCCTGCAGGTGCTCGCCGACGACGCGCGCGTTCTCGACCAGGTTCTCTTCGGCGATGATCTCGAGGTACTTCGCGCACCGGATCATGTCGACGAGGTTGCCGCCCCAGGTCGAGTTGATGCGCGAGGAGACCTTGAAGACGTTGTCCGGCACTTCGTCCACGCGGTGGTTCGCGGCGAAGCCGCAGACCTGCGTCTTCTTGCCGAACGCGAACATGTCGGGCTCGACGCCCATCTGCTGCCAGCACCACATCGAGCCGGTCAGGCCGACGCCGGTCTGGACCTCGTCCAGGATGAGCAGGAAGTCGAGCTCGTCGGCGAGCTGCCGGAGCCGGCGGAAGAACTCGGGGCGGAAGTGGTTGTCGCCGCCCTCGCCCTGGATCGGCTCGAGGATCAGCGCGGCGACGTCGTCCGGGTTGGCGGCGCAGGCGGCGCGGATCTCGCGCTCGACCTGCTCCTCGGCGGCGGCGACGTCCTGGATGACGGTCTCGGTGACGGGGAAGGAGAGGCGCGGGCAGGAGAGGCGCGGCCAGTCGAACTTGGGGAAGTACTGGGTCTTGCGCGGGTCGGCGGTGTTGGTCATCGAGAGGGAGTACCCGGAGCGGCCGTGGAAGGCGTTCTTGAAGTGCAGGATCTTCGTGCCCTTCTCGCCCTTGCCCTTCGCGAGGTTCTTCCGGATCTTCCAGTCGAAGGCCGTCTTCAGGGTGTTCTCGATCGCGAGCGTGCCGCCCTCGACGAAGAACATGTGGTCCCGGTGCGTTTTCGGAACGGCGAGGTCCGAGAAGGTCTCGACGAAGCGGGCGAAGTGCTCGGTGTAGATGTCGCTCGTCGAGGGCTTCGTGAGGGCCGCTTCCATGAGGGCCTCGCGGAACTCCGGGTCGGCCATCTTCGGGTGGTTGTAGCCGATCGGAAGGGTCGCGAAACACGAGAAGAAGTCGAGGATGGGCCGGTCGCTGCGCGCGTCGTACAGGTACGAGCCCTTGCTCCGGCGCATGTCCATGACGACGTGGTAGCCGTCCACGAGGATGTGCCGGGAGAGCATGTCGAGAACGTTCTTCGGGGAAAGCTGCTCACGCGTGACGGTCGACATCGGTCACCTCTTGAAGGCGCAAATCGGGCGGAAAACCCCGACGCGAAGCGGAAGGCTAGCATTTCCGTGAAGCGAAAGTAACCCCCGGGCCCCTCTCCCAAAGGCCCCCTCACCCCTTCCCCCTCTCCCCGGGGGGAGAGGGGTGACCTTTACCTACTGGGGATAGAGCGCGGGGATTCTCGCGTCCTCGAGGCTCGCGGCGGTGCAGCGGTCCTTGCCGTGTTCCTTGGCGCGATAGAGCGCCGTGTCGGCGGCGCGCAGAAGCTCGTTCTTCTGCTGCTCGACGGAGGCGCCCGGAGTCGCGTGCGAGCGGATCGAGGAAAGGCCGAGCGAGGCCGTGATGACTCCCTGGAGGTTGAGCGCCGGCTCGTTGAAGCCGTAGGGGCGGAAGAGGAACGTCGCGCTGCGGATGGCCGTGCGGATCGCCTCGGAGACCTCGAGGCCCTCCTCGAGGTTGTGGCCGGGCAGGATCAGGACGAACTCGTCGCCGCCATAGCGCGTCAGCGTCGCGCGCTCGTCGGTGACCGTCCGGCGCAGCAGATAACCGACCTCGCGCAGCACCTGGCTGCCGGCGAGGTGCCCGTGGCGGTCGTTGACCGCCTTCAGGTTGTCGAGGTCGAGAAAGATGACGCAGCAGTCGCCGCCGTCGCGCGAGATGCGCGAGAGCTCCTGGGTCAGGCGCAGGTGCAGGTAGCGCTCGTTGTAGAGGCCCGTCAGGCCGTCACGCTTGGCGACTTCGTACGCGCGCCGCGCGTCGAGCAGGTTCTGGATCGAGATCGACGCGTAGTCGGCGAAGATCTCGAGCAGGCGGCGGTCCTTTTCGCGGAAGCCGCCCGGGCCCGAGCGGTTGACGAGCTCGAGCACGCCGCAGACCGAGGATTCGATCCGCACCGGGACGCAGAGCGCCGACTTGGTCTGAAAGCCGTCGGTCAGGTCGAGGGTCGGATAGAAGAACGGGTCGTCCATCACGTCGTCGGTCATGTAGGCGACTCCCGTCGCGTAGACGTGGCCGACGATCCCCGCGCGCGCGTTCATGCGCTTGCCGAGACGCGCCTCGCCATGGGCGCCGTAGGTCGCGATGAAGACGAGCTCGTTTTCGAGCCGGTCGTCCGAGTTCTTCGTCATCGGGTCGTCGAGGAGGATCGAGCCCGCCTCCGACGGCACGAACTCGTTGGCTTTCTGGAGGATCTCCCGCAGGAAGCGGTCGACCTCGATCTCGCCGCTGTAGGCGTAGTACGCCTTGTGGCGCTCGAGGAAGTTCTCGAGACGACGGTTCTCGAGTGTGAAAACCTGCAACACGCAGCGATGTCCCGAAAAAAGTTTACCATCTGATAGCCTCGATCATCGTGGCCTCAGTCACGCGACGTCATGCCGCCACAGCATGATCGCCGCGCCCGGGTGCGGCGAACCGGCCCACCCGCCCGCCGGCGCTGGGGTCAGAACTTTCTGGCGAGCGCCGCGACCGCCGAGCGGATCGCCGACGCGGTGCGGGTCGAGCCCGGCGACGTCGTGCTCGAGGTGGGTCCCGGCGACGGTGCGCTGACCCGGCCGCTGGCTGCGCGCGCCGGGACCCTCGTCGCCGTGGAGATCGATCCCGCGCGGGCGCGGGCCCTGGGGGACGAGTTCGCCGCGGATCCGAAGGTCCGGGTGCTCGAAGGCGACGTCCTGTCGCGGCCTTTCGCCGACTGGCTCGCCGCGGGGGGAGCGGCGGGGCCGGCCCTGCTCGTCGGCAACCTGCCGTACAACGTCGCGACGGCCATCCTGACCTCGGCGCTCGAGGCGCCGGCGACGATCCGGCGCGCGGTCGCGACCGTGCAGCGGGAGGTGGCCTGGCGGTTCCTCGCAAAGCCCGGCGAGGAAGCCTACGGCTACCTGTCGGTCCGGACGGCGGCCCGGGCCACCGGCCGCATCCTCTTCGACCTGCCGCCGGGCGCGTTCCGTCCGCGCCCCAAGGTCCACTCGAGCGTCCTCGAGCTCGTCCCGCGGCCGGACGTCGCGGAGCCCGAGCTCCTGCGCCGCGCGCTGTGCCTGGCCTCGCTCGGGTTCAACGCCCGGCGCAAGACGCTGCCGAACGCGCTGTCCTCGGCCGCGCCGCGGGCCGAATGGGAAGACGCGCTGGTGCGTCTCGGCAAGGACCCGCGCGTCCGCGCCGAGGAGCTCGGGCTCGAGGATTTCCTCGCGCTCGCGCGCGGCTGGCGCCGGCTCTCGTGACGGCGCTCGAGGTCGTCCCGCTCGGGGGCGTCGGCGAGTTCGGCAAGAACGTCCTGTGGCTCCGCTCGGGTTCCTCGAGCATCCTCGTCGACGTCGGCGTCTCGTTTCCCGACGAGACGTTTCCCGGCGTCGACCGCATCGCGCCGGACCTGTCGGCGCTCTCGGGGCAGCGGATCGACGGCGTTTTCCTGACGCACGGCCACGAAGACCACGTCGGCGCGCTCTCGTTTCTTCGGGAGTGGTGTCCGGCGCCGGTCTTCGGATTTCCGTTCACGCTGGCGCTCGCCCGCCGCCGCCTCGAAGAGGCGGGAGCGCCGGGGGACGCCCTCGTCGAGGCCCGTGCGCGGGAGCCGGTGCGCGCCGGCGCCTTCAGCGTCACCTTCTTCCGCGTGTCGCACTCCGTGCCGGACTCGGCGGCCCTCCTGATCGAGGCCGGCGGCGTGCGGGTGCTCCATTCGGGCGACTTCAAGCTCGACGACGACCCGCCGGACGGGGAAACGACCGACCGCGAGGGTCTCGAGTCCGCGCTTTCCCGCGGCGTGGACCTCGCCCTGGTCGACTCGACGAACGCGGAGCGGCCGGGCCGGTCGGCGTCCGAGCGCGCGGCGGGCGACGGCCTGCGCGCGGCGATGGCGGGCGCTCGCGGCCGCATCGTGCTGACGACCTTCTCGAGCCACGTCGCGCGTCTGTCCCAGGCGGCGGAGGCGGGGCTGCGACTCGGGCGGCGGGTGGCGATCCTCGGCCGCTCCATGCGCGCCGTCGCCGAAATCGCCGAGCGCTTCGGGCGCCTCCGGCTGCCGGCCGGCGCGCGCCCGTCGCCGGTGGAGCTGCGCGGCCTCGCGCCCGAACGGCTGCTGTGCCTGACCTCGGGCAGCCAGGGCGAGCCGTTCTCGGCGCTCTACCGGCTGGCGCTCGGCGAGCACAACGACCTCGAGCTCGGGAAGGGCGACCTCGTGCTGATCTCCGCGCGGACGATTCCCGGGCACGAGCGCTCGGTCAACCGGATGAGCGACCATCTCGTCCGCCGCGGCGCTCGGGTCGTGCGCGAATCCGAGCCGCCGATCCACGTGTCGGGCCACGCGCACCGGGGAGAGATCGCCGAGTGGCTCGCGCTCGCGAAGCCGCGCGCGGTGATGCCCGTGCACGGCGACCGGCGCATGCTCGCCGCGGCCGCCGAGGTCGCGGCCGAAGTCGGCGTTCCCGCCGACCGGATCCACCTGCTGGACAACGGCGACCGGCTCACCCTCGAGCACGGCGGCGAGACCGTGACGGCGAAGGCGGTCCCGTGCGGCACGGTGTTTCTCGACGAGCGCACGGAGACGGTGGATCCGGAGGTGGTCCGGGAGCGGCGCGCCCTCGCGGAGGAAGGCGTCGTGGTCGTCCTCGTGCGCGGGGACTCGGTCGACGTCGTTTCGCGAGGCGTCGCCGCGCCGGAGTCGGAGCTTTCGGGCGAAGTGGCTCGGGCGGCGCGGGCGGTCCTGGCGCGCGCCTCCGACGAGGAGCGGCGGGACCCCGAGTGGCTGCGCGCCGAGATCGCGATCGCCGGCAAGCGCGCCTGCCGCCGGGCGCTCGGGCTGCGCCCCGTCATCGTGCCGGTGATCGTGTGACGTCGCGTCGATGAGGCGCTGGCTTGCGGCGCTCGCGCTGGCCGTCGTCGTGCGGATGGGGGCTCACGCGGTCTTCCTGCCGGCGTTTGCCGGCCCGGACGAGCCGCAGCACCTGGCGCGCATGCGGGACTTCGCCGAGCGGCCCTTCCGCGAGGCGTTCGCGGGCGCGTCGGTCGACGCGGCGCTCCTCGAGGAGATGGGGCGCTATCCGTGCGATGCGCCGCGGCGCGCGGCGGCGGGCTGTCCCGAGTTCGCCGAACGCCCCGGAGGGTTCGATCTCGTGCGTCGGCCGCCGGCTCCGGCGCCGCCGCGCGGCGCCTCGCCGATCCCGAACGTGGAGGCGAACCAACCGCCGCTCTACTACGGGGTGGTCGGAGCGCTGATGCGGCCGTTCTCGCTGTCTCCGGCCGCGCAGCTTCTCGCCGCGCGGCTCTTCGCGGTCGCGCTCGTGGCGTTCGCGCTGTTCGGACCGCTGCGCCGGCTTTCGGCGGCGTGGCCGGCATCCGTCGGCGCGGCGGGCCTCCTCGCGCTGCTCTCGCCGGGCGCGTCGGAAGCGCTGGCGCGCTGCTCCAACGACGCGGCCGTGTTCCTGTGGGCCGCTCTCGTGCTCGCGGCGCTGGCGCGGCCGGTCCGGCCGGGCCCCTTCGTGCTCCTGCTCGCGGCGGGGCCGCTGCTGAAGCTGACGGCGATTCCGATCGTGGTCTTCGCCGTCGTCGCCGCCGCCCGGGAGCGCGGCGGCATGCTCTCGCTTGCCGGCGCCGCCGCGGCCCTCGCCGTCGTGCCGGTCCAGGCGGCGCGCGGGTTCCTGTTTGGCGGAACGCTCGAGCTGAATTCGCCGGCCGCGCCGGTCGGCGAGCCGCTCGGAGGCGCCGTCCTCGGCTTGCTGCGCTCGGCTTACGCCTTTTTCAAGACGGCGCTCTGGGTCGGCGGGCAGAGCCTGGTTCGGCCGCCGCGGTGGCTCGTGGCGGCGTGGGGCCTCTGGCTCGCCGCGGCCGGAGTGCTGCTGCGGAAACGCCCGGACGGGAGACGGGCGCTCGCGCACGGCGCGGCGGCGGCCGCGGCCGCCGGCGGGTTCGTTCTGTTCGCCGTCGCAAACCGCCGCCACTACGGCGTCTGGGGCGGCGTCGCGGGCTGGTACCTGTGGAGCTGGTCGCCGTGGATCGCGGAGGCCGCCGCGGACCTCGCGACGATGCCGGCGCGGGCGGTGCGGACGCTGCTCGGCTTCGAGGCGCTCCTCGTCGCGGTGGCCAACGCCGCCTGGATCGCCGAGAGCGTCCGTTTCTACGGCGTCTGAGAGGGCGGCGCCTGACCGTCGCGGCCCTTGAGCGCATGGCGGCTGCCGAGGCGGATCGCGGCATAGACCAGGACGCAGCAGACGAAGTCGAGAACGAGCCCGACGTCGAAGCGGAACGGCTCGTGCCGCCAGGCGGGCGGCAGGTTCGGGTGGAGGACGGCGAAGTAGATGCCGTTGCCCGTCAGGATTGCCACCAGGTATTCGACCCAGCGCCGCGGCGTCACGCGGCGCAATCTATCGCGAGTCGGCGGCGGCGAGACGCTCGAGCGAGAGCGCAAGGTGCCTCTCCGAGAGCGCCCGGCCCTCGGCGAGTCCATGGCGCTCGCGGATCGCGACCGCTTCGCGGAGCGCGTCGGCGCTGGCCGCCAGGTGTCCCGCCGCGCGCTCGGGGTCGAGCTCGGCGAGGCGGCGCTCGGCGAGGCCGAGGTTGTGGAGCGTGACGCCCCGGGCGATCTCCCGTTCCGCCGTGCGCCAGAGGAGGGCCTGGCCGAACAGGGCCACGGCCTCCTCGAGGTCGGCCCGCGTCGCGCCGAGGTTCGAGAGGGCGGTCGCCAGGTTGTGGAGCGTGCGCGCGTGCCAGCCGCTCTCGGCGTCTTCAGCGAAGTGCGCGAGCGCGAGCGCGAAGGCCTCCCGCGCCCGGCCGAGGTCGGCCGCGGGGCCGGGGCTGCCGTAGAAGACGGCCGCGTTGTGGAAGAAACGGGCCCGCTCCTCCGGCGCGCCGAAGGGGAGAGCCGGCAGCGACGCCCAGAGGTCGTCGGCGAGCGCGCGGCAGATCCCGGCGTCGCCGCGCTCGCGCAGCTCCTCCTGCGCGCGGAACCAGTCTCGATAGGCTCCGACCGGGTCGGCGGACAGCGCGTCGCGAAAGTGCGCGCGGAGGTCGTCGTCGCGGGAGCTCACGGTCGCCCACGATACGCCGGCCACGGCCTAGCCCGCATCATTCACGATCGACTCCGGGCGCCGCTCCGATCTGTCGCGAACGAGTCGCGCCCGGGTAAGGGGCGCTGACGTCCCCGGAAGGCATTGCAGGGCTCATCCCCGACTCTCGTTTCGCCCGGGTGATCATGAATGATTCGGGCTAACCCGAAACCTTCCGCGCCTCGGGCAGCGCGAAGTAGACCTTGCCGTGCCACGGGCTGTTCTCGTGGCCGATCAGGAGCCTCTCGACACCGCCGTCGGCATCGCCGATGAAGAGACGCAGCGCGCCCGCGTCCGCCGGCGCTTCGAAGACGAACGTCGTGGAGTAGGACTCGCCCGGGCGGAGCTCCCGAGCGAACGGCGTCGAGCCGCCGTGGGCGGCACGCCAGGCCTCCGTGGCGGGGGAGGACGCCGAGTAGCGGCGGCCGGCGCGGTCGACGAGGAAGACGCTGCGGGGGCTCGGCGCGTAGGGCCCGTCGCCCCGAAAGGGCGCGATCGTGCTCGGGTCGAACCACGTTCGGACCGTCACGGCCCGGAGGCCCGGGCCGGCCGCCTCGGCGCCGGTCACTTCGTAGGCGAGGTGGCAATCCATCTCGCAGAAGTACTTCCGCTCGCCGGGCGCGAGCGTCCGGTCGCGGGACACGACGGCGGCCGCGGCGAGGAGCGTCGCGTAGACGACGGCGACGGCGAGCCCGAAGGCGGCGAGGCCGCGGGCGAGACGCGCCCGGCGCGCCACGGCCGCGACGCCCGCCCCGACGGCGGCGCCGGCGAGGAGGAATCCCGTGCCGAGAAACGCGAGCGCGACCGCGGGGGAGAGCGCGGGCATGAAGGCGTCGAGAGCGAGGCCGGCGAGAAGAGAACTTTGCGTCATAAAGTGGACCTCCAAAAAAAAGTTTCAGCGGCCGCGCGCGTGGGCGACCAGCGCTTCGAGATGGGAGAGGTAGCGCTCGAACGCCCGGCGGCCCTCGGCCGTCAGGCGATAGACCGTCTTCGGCACGCGCCCCTCGAACGACTTCTCGCACGCGACGTAGCCCGCTTCCTCGAGGCGGCGCGCGTGCACGGAGAGGTTGCCGTCGGAGGCGTCGAGGAGGCGGCGGAGCTCCAGGAACGTCACGCTCTCGCTCGCGGCGAGCGCGCTCACGATGCCGAGGCGCATGCGTTCGTGGATCAGCCGGTCCAGGTCGGGAAGGGGACGGACCCTGGCCGCCGTCCGAGGGGTTCGGAGTGCGGGATGCGGGGTGCGGGATTTTCGAGCCGCCCTAGCCACCGTGTCTCCGCGCAATCGCGGCGCCGAAAACGACGTGCAGCACGCCGAATCCGGCGGCCATGTAGGCCGTGCCCCAGGAGGCGGGCGAGGAGAGCGCCGTGGCGCCGAGGAGCATGCAGAGCGCGCCCATCCCGATGACCGTGCGCACCGACATCGCGCCGCCCGTGACGACCGCCGTCCCGTAGAGAAGGAGCCACACGCCCGGCAGCATCTCGACCTGGCCGCGTCGCTCGAGGGCGAGGGTGAGGAGCGCTCCCGCGGCGAGCGGCGGCGTCAGCGTGAGAAGGAAGCGCCGCGCCGGACCCTGGAAAAGCTCGCTCCCGGTCCGCCGCGCCTTGCGCGCCATCGTCCACAGGCCGATCGCGAGGGCGACGCAGGCTTCGGCGAGCCACACGCCGAGCCACTGCTCGGGCGTGCGCGCGAGCGTCGAGAGGCCCGCGGCGGCCAGAGCCGTCAGGCCCATGGCGATGCCGCCCTTGCCCGGGACCGCGGTGAAGGCCGACGCGCGCTCCATCGCGTTCCGGATGTAGCGGAGGTTGTCGGCGGCGTGGGCGTCGAGCGGCTGCATCGGGGCGGGATTCTGGAGCCTCGGCTCGGATCCTGTCAAGTACTTTGTAGTATAAAGTTCTACGGCTCGTCGAAGAGGCCCCTCTGCGCGGGCTTCGGCCGACGGTAGGTGCTGGTGTGCCGGGCGCCGGTCTCGTCGCGGTTGAACCCCAGGCGGCGGCACTCGACCTCGAACAGGCTCTCGATCGCCCGCCAGCGCGGCCCGGTGCCTTCCATGCGCGCGCCGAAGCGGCTCTCGTTGCGCTTGCCGCCGCGGGTCTGCTCGAGGTTGGAGAAGATGCGCGCGGCGCGGTCGGGAAAGGCCTGGACGATGCGCTCCTCGAAAACGAGGCGGGTCTCGGCCGGGAGGCGCAGGAGCGTGAGGAAGGCCCGCGACGCGCCCGCGGCCCGGGCTTCGGCGAGCACTTTCGGGATGTCGCTGTCGGAGAGGCCCGGGATCACGGGCGCGACGGCGACGCCGGTCGGGACTCCGGCGGCGGTCAGGGCGGCGAGCGTCTCGAGGCGCTGCGCCGGCGAGGCCACGTTCGGCTCGAGCGCCCGCGCCGTCCGTTCGTCGAAGAAGGGGATGCTCACGTAGACGATCGCGTCGGCCTCGCGGGCGAGCGCGCCGAGGAGGTCGGCGTCGCGGCGCACGAGGGCCCCCTTGGTGACGATGCCGATCGGATTCCGGAACTCGCGGCAGACCTCGAGGCACTGCCGCGTCAGCCCGTAAACGGCCTCGAGCGGCTGGTAGCAGTCGGTGACCCCGGAGAAGACGATCGTGTCGCCGGTCCAGGAGGCCTTGCGCAGCGCGCGCCGCAGGAGCTCGGGCGCGTTGACCTTCGCGACGATCTTGCGGTCGAAATCGGTCCCGGCGCCGAAGCCGAGGTACTGATGGGTCGGGCGGGCATAGCAGTAAGCGCAGGCATGAAAACAGCCACGGTACGGGTTGACGCTGAAGCGGAAGCCGACGTCGGGGCTCTCGTTCTCCGCGACGATCGAGCGCGCCTCTTCCTCGAAGACCTGGAGGGAGGCTTCGGGCGGCTCGCCCAGCCACTCGGCGTGGATCGACTCCCAGGGGTTCGGAGGGTTGGAGACCGGGCGGGGCATCGGGGCCCTCAGTATAAAGTCGCGCGCCGGCGCCCGAGCACCCCGGGCTAAGCCGTCTTCGCCGGCCCTTTCCTTCCCGGACGCGCGTCGGCGAGGCGCTCGAA
>DATJXB010000229.1:0-8230 GCA_035500755.1 Thermoanaerobaculia bacterium
TGGACTGCCCCTCCGATCCGCGTGCCGCACTCCTCGAAGCCCTGCGCGACACGCCCGACCTCGTCGTCCTCGACGTCAACATGCCCGGCATGACCGGCTGGGAGTTCTGCGCGATCCTCCGGCGCCAGTCCGCCACGCGCGAGGTCCCCGTGCTCTTTCTCACCGGACGTGCCGAGGTCCGCGACCGCATCACGGCCATGCAGCTCGGCGGCTCGGACTTTCTCGCCAAGCCCTTCGGCGCCGACGACCTGCGCCGCAAAGTCCGCTCGCTCGTCCAGGAATCTCACGCCGTGGAGGAAGGATGAAGCCCAGACGCCTCGCCGGGATCGAAGCCGGCCTCGACGCCTTCGCGCCTCCGGCCGTGGCCGCCGGCTCCGCGCCCGAGTCTCTCGAGGACCTGCGCCGCGACCGGATCGTCTTCGACGACGTCACGCAGCTGCCGATCCACCCCTTCGACGACCCCTCCAAGGCCGACGAGCGGATCGAGAACCTCGGCGTCATCTACCTGCAGGTCGGCAAGTTCTTCGGCTTCGAGGAGCTCTTCGGCTGGGAGCAGTACGACAAGGTCCTCGCCGCGGTCTCGGCGAACCTCCAGGACGACGTGCGCGCCTCGCGTCTGGCGTCGATGGTCCGGTCGATCCGCTTCTCCGGATCCGACGGCTTCTTCGTCCTCTACGACCTGCCGTCCTCGGGCCGCGGCCGCGGCCCGTCGAGCCTCGAGGAGGAAGCTGCGCGCCTGCGGACGAGCGTCGCCCGGCGCCTGCGGCAGACGCTCGAGGGCGCCGCGGCAGACTTCCTGAACATCCTCGCCTCGAGCCTCGTCGCGGCCGACAACCCGCGCGTGCGCTCGTCGCGCCACGTCGTCCGCACGCTGCAGGAGGCGGTCAAGATCGTCGCCCAGCGCCAGACGAGCGAGAAGCTCGAGCTCTTCGCGGGGCTGAAGACCGTCATCCGCCAGCGGCAACTCCGCCCGGCGTTCCAGCCGGTGCGCCACCTGCCCGACGGCGCGATCATGGGCTACGAGGCCCTGATCCGCGGCCCGCAGGGCTCGAGCCTCGAGCCGCCGACGGTGCTCTTCGCCGTCGCCCACGAGCACGAGATGGACGTCGAGCTCGAAACCCTGTGCCTGGAGACCATCTTCGCGAACCTGCCGAGGCCGGTCGGCGACCGCCGCCTCTTCGTCAACGCGTCGGCGATGCTGCTGCGGCACCCGGTGTTCCTCGACGAGCGCAACCTCGCCGCGATCAACCGGAGCCACGGCGACGTCGTCGTGGAGATCTCCGAGAAAGAAATGGTCCGGGACTACGACTCCTTCCAGGAGGTCCTCACGCTCGTGCGGCGGGCGAACCTGAAGATCGCGATCGACGACGCGGGGTCCGGCTACTCGGGCCTCGAGACGATCCTCCACTTGAAGCCCGACTACATCAAGGTCGCCGACACGCTCGTGCGCCACATCCACGCCGACCCGATCAAGCGCGAGATCATCGCGAGCCTCGCCGCCATCGGGCGCCGCAGCGGCGCGACCGTCGTCGCCGAAGGCATCGAGGTCGAGGCCGAGCGCAAGACGCTCGTGGATCTCGGCATCGAGTACGGCCAGGGCTACCTGCTGGGGCGCCCCGCGTTCCAGGTCACCGCGCGCGCCGCGCGGAACTGAGCGTCAGACCGTCGCGGTCGCGGAGACGGGCTCGTCCGCGGGGCGGGGCGCGGCCTTCTGGCGCCGCCCCAGCCGCTCGCGGAACCGGTCCATCACGATGTAGAAGACCGGCGTCACGTAGAGCGTCAGCGTCTGCGAGAAGAGAAGGCCGCCGACCACCGCCATCCCGAGCGGACGGCGCGACTCGGCGCCGGCGCCCGCCCCGATCGCGATCGGGATCGTGCCCATGAGCGCCGCCATCGTCGTCATCATGATCGGCCGGAAGCGCACGAGGCAGGCCTCGTAGATCGCCTTCTCCGGCGTCATCGCCCCGTCGCGCTGCGCTTCGATCGCGAAGTCGACCATCATGATGCCGTTCTTCTTGACGAGACCGACGAGCATGATGATGCCGACGAAGGCATAGATCGACAGCTCCATCCGGAACGCCATCAGCGTCACGAGCGCGCCGAACCCGGCAAAGGGCAGCGCGGTCAGGATCGTGATCGGGTGGATGAAGCTCTCGTAGAGGATCCCGAGGACCATGTAGATGACGACGATCGCGACGACGAGAAGGAGCCCGAGACCCTGCACCGAGCTCTGGAACGCCTGCGCCGTGCCCTGGAAGCTCGTCTGGATCGTGGCCGGCAGCGTCTGGCGAGCGACCTTGTCGACCGCCGCGACCGCCTCGCCGAGCGACACGCCCGGCTTCAGGTTGAAGGAGATCGAGACGGCCGGGAGCTGACCCTGGTGCGTCACCGCCAGCGGTCCCGTGTTCTGCGTGATCGTCGCGAGCGAGGAAAGCGGGACGAGCTGGCCGGACGCCGAGCGCACGTAGAGGAGCGAGACGCCGGCGGAATTGCCCTGGAACTCCGGCGCGAGCTCCATGATGACCTGGAACTCGTTGTTCGGCGTGTAGATCGTCGAGATCTGCCGCGTGCCGTACGCCGTGTAGAGCGCGTCCTCGATCTTCTGCGTCGAGATCCCGAGCGCCGCGGCGCGGTCGCGGTTGATGTCGATCGAGATCTGGGGATTGGCGATCTGCAGGTCGCTCGTGACGTCCTGGAGTCCCGGCAGCGCCCGCATCTTCTGCTCGAGCTGCGGCGCAAACTTGTAGAGCTCGGCGGTGTCGGAGTCCTGCAGCGTGTACTGGTACTGGCTCTTCGTCAGGCTGCCGCCGAGCCGGATCGGCGGGGGTACCTGCAGGAACGCGCGGATGCCGGGGATCTTCGCGATCTTCGGGCGCAGGTCCTGGATGATCTGGTCGGCCGAGCGCCGGCGCTCGTCGCGCGGCTTCAGCTGCGCGAGTACGATGCCCGAGTTGCCGACGGCGACGTTGCCGCGCGGACCGCAGCTCGAGAGGAGGTTCGCGACGTCGGGATCCGCGCGCACGATCGCCGCGACCTGCTGCTGCTTCTCCTTCATGGCGGGGAACCCGATGCCCTGGGCGCCCTCCGTGAACCCGAAGATCAGCCCCTGGTCCTCCGTCGGCAGAAAACCCTTCGGGATGGCGACGAACAGCCAGCCCGTCGCCGCGAGCACGACGGCCGACAGCGCGAGCACCAGGCGCGGGTGCCGCAGCGCGGGCCCCAGGGTGCGCGCGTACCAGCCGACCGTGACGTCGAAGCCTTTCTCGGTCCATTCGTAGAGCCGCGAGTGCTTCTTCTCGCCCTCGTGCTTCAGGAACCGGCTGCAGAGCATCGGCGTCAGCGAGAGCGAGACGAACCCCGACACCAGGATCGACACGCCGATCGTCACCGCGAACTCGCGGAACAGGCGCCCGATGACGCCGCCCATGAAGAGGATCGGGATGAAGACGGCCGCGAGCGAGATCGTCATCGAGAGAATCGTGAAGCCGATCTCCTGCGAGCCCTTCAGCGCCGCCTCGAAAGGCTTCTCGCCGCGCTCGATGTGCCGGACGATGTTTTCGAGCATGACGATGGCGTCGTCGACGACGAAGCCGACCGACAGCGTCAGCGCCATCAGCGAAAGATTGTCGAGGCTGTAGCCGAGGACGTACATGACGGCGAACGTGCCGACGATCGAGAACGGGAGCGCGAGGCTCGGGATCACCGTCGCCGAGAGGTTTCGCAGGAAGAGGAAGATGACCATGACGACGAGCGCCAGCGTCAGGAGCAGCGTGAAGCGCACGTCGTTGACCGAGTCGCGGATCGAGACCGACCGGTCGTAGAGGACGTGGAGCGTCGCCGACGCGGGCAACTGCTTCTGGAAGGTCGGCAGCAGCCGCCGGACCGACTCGGCGACCTCGACGGTGTTGGTCCCGGGCTGCTTGAAGATGGCGAGCGAGATCGACCGCTCGTCGTTGTACCAGGCCGCCGTCTTGTCGTTCTCGACGCCGTCCACCGCGTCGCCGATGTCGGACAGGCGCACGGGCGAGCCGTTGTGATACGCGACGATGATGGGCCGGTACGCGGCGCCGTCCAGGAGCTGCCCGTTGGCCTGGACCGTGAACGACGTCAGCGGCCCGTAGAGGATGCCCGTCGGCAGGTTGACGTTGGCGTTCTGGACGGCGGCGGAAACCTCGTCGATGCCGATGCCGCGGCTGGCGAGCTGGCGCGGGTCGAGCTGGACGCGAACCGCGAACTTCTGCGGCCCGTAGACCTGGACCTGCGCCACGCCCGAGACCGTCGAGATGCGCTGCGCCATCATCGTCTCGCCGTAGTCGTCGAGCTGCGAGAGGGGCATCTGCGCCGAGGTCAGCGTCAGGTAGAGCACGGGCTGGTCGGCCGGGTTGACCTTCTGGAACGACGGCGGCGCCGGCATGTTCGGCGGCAGCTGCCGCGCCGCGGCGGAAATGGCCGACTGCACGTCGAGCGCCGCGCCGTCGAGGCTGCGCGAAAGGTTGAACTGGAGCGTGATCTGCGTCGAGCCCTGCGTGCTCGTCGAGTTCATGTTGTCGAGGCCGGCGATCGTCGAGAACTGCCGCTCGAGCGGCGTGGCGACGGAGGACGCCATGGTCTCGGGCGAGGCCCCCGGCAAGGCCGCGGCGACCTGGATCGTCGGGAAGTCGACGTTCGGCAGGTCCGAGACCGGCAGCAGCCGGTAGCCCATCATGCCGAAGATGAGAATCCCCGCCATCACGAGCGTCGTCGTGACGGGGCGGCGGATGAAGATCTCGGAGAGGTTCACTGGCCCGCCGCCTCGGCCGTCTTCTCGTTCGGAAGGATCTCGACTTTGCTTCCGGGCCTCAGACGCAGCTGCCCGTCGGTGACGACGCGCTCCCCCGGCGCGAGGCCCTTCTGGATGACCGTGCCGCCGGCCGTCACGCGGCCGACCGTCAGCGGGCGCGCCTCGACCGTGTCGTCCGACTTGACGACGTAGGCGTAGGAGCCCTGCTGGCCGCTCTGCACCGCGCCCTGGGGCGCGACGACGGCGCTGGAGAGCGTCGTCAGCGTGATGCTGGCGTTGACGAACTCGCCCGGCCAGAGCGTCCGATCGGCGTTCTTGAACGTGGCCTTGACCATGATCGTGCCCGTCGCCCGGTCGACCGTGTTGTCGATGAAGGTGAGCTCTCCCTCGGCGAGCGGCCGGCCCGTCGCCGGGTCTTCCGCCGCGACCGCGAGCGGCCCCGCCGCCTGGCGGCGCCGAAGCTCGGCGAGGTCCCGCTCGGGCACGGCGACGGCGACCCAGATCGGGACGACCTGGTTGATCGTGACGAGCACGGCGTCGTTGGCTTTGACGACGTTGCCGGCCTGGACGCTGACGGCGCCGGTCCGGCCGTCGAGCGGCGAGCGAATCGCGCAGTAGCCGACGTCCAGCCGCGCCTTCTCGACGGCGGCTTCGTCGGCGCGCATGGACGCGGCAAACGCCGCGGCGTTGGCGCGAACGGCGTCGTACTGCTGGGCGGTGACGTAGTCCTTCTTGACCAGGTCCGCGTAGCGCTTGACGTCGGCGTCCGCGTTCTCGCGCTGGGCCCGGTCGCGGGCGAGCGCGCCTTCGGCCTGGGCGAGAGCGGCCTCGTACGGACGCGGGTCGATCGAAAAGAGCGGGTCTCCTTTGCGCACGTCCTCCCCGTCGCGGAAGTGGACCTGGAGGATCTCGCCGTTGACGAGAGCGCGGACGGACACCGTGTTGTAAGGCACGACCGTGCCGACGTTGCGGATCTGGACGGGCACCGCCTTCTGGACCACCGTGCCGACACGGACCGGAACCAGCTCCGGCGGCGGCGCCTTCTGGGCCCGGGCGCAGGCCCCGGTCGACGCGAGAGCGAGGAGGACGAGGATCCGGGTCGCGGCGGTTCTCATGGAATCTCCGTGTTCGTCGACGCGGCGCCCGTGATCTCGGCCGCGCGCGGAACGAGGGCGCCGGTCGCGTGGGCGAGCTGGGCCATCGCCAGGAACCAGAGCGACCGCGCCTGAACTTCTTCCGCCCGCGCCGACGCGAGCGCGGCCTGCGTCGTCAACAGGTCGAGGATCGAGCCGACCCCGGCCTTGTAGCGTCCGTCGGCCACATCGGCCGACTGCGTCGCGCTCGCGAGCAGGTCGCGCGTCGTCTGGACGCGCTGCGTGGCCGTCTTCATCGCGTAGTAGCTCGCCCACACGTCGAGAATCACCTGGTCCTCGACGCGCTCGGCGGTGGCGCTCGCGGCCTCGGCTTCCTCTTTCGCCTTCTGCGTGCGGTAGGCGACGTCGAACCCGGTGAAGATCGGGATTCGCAGCAGGAGCAGCGCCGAGTAGTTCGACGACACCGGGTCCGGTCCCGGCGCCCAGAGGAAGGTCTTCCCGAGCGTGCCCGCGGTCGAGAGCTTCGGCAGTCCCTCGGCCTGCACCGAGCGGATCTTGCTCTGCGCCGCCAGCGCCGCGAAGCGGCTCGCCGCGAGATCCGGCCGCTCGGCGGCCGCCTTCGCGATCAGCTCGTCCACGCCCTTGCGAACCATTTCGAGCGGCAGCTCGGAAGGCAGGTCGCCGACGTCCACCGGCAGATTGGCCGGAACGCCGACGGCCGTGGCGAGCGCGCCGCGGATGATCTGGACCTGGCCCTGCGTGTCCTGCAGGTCGAGCTCCGCCTGCGACACCGACGTCCGCGCCTGGAGCACGTCGGCGATCGTCGCCACACCGGCGCGGTGCCGCTCCTGCGCCGCGTCGAGACTGCGGCGCGCCTCGTCGAGGCTCGCCTGCCGCGCGATGGCGAGCGCCTTGGCGTTCAGGTACTGGTAGTAGGCCTGCGCGATCGTCAGGACGACGTCCTGGATCGCCGCGTTGTGCGTCCAGTTGGCGGCGTAGAGCGCGCGCGTCGCCTGCTCGACGTCCGCCGCGCGGCCGCCGGAGTCGAAGAGCAGCCACGTCGCGGCGACCGACGGTCCGTAGGTCGTGTCGAGGATGTTCGCGAGCCCGGGGCCGTTGGCGAACGGCGTCTTCTCGCGCAGCAGCTGCCCGTCCACCTCGAAGGTCGGGAAGTAGAGCGAGCGCTTGGCGCCGACCTCGGCGGCCGCCGCGCGGGCAGAGGCCCACGCGGCGCGCGTCAGCGGGTTCGCGTGCAGGCCGACGTCCACGAGCTGGACGAGCGAGAGCGTGGTGCCCGGCTTCAGGTATTCGTCCGGGACCGCGGGCGCGACTTTCTCCGAGGGAGGCGCCGGCATGGCAGCCTTCGCCGGCGGCGACCACGGCTGAGCGGGCGCGGCGGACACCGCGTCCTTCACGGTCTTCTCCGGAACGGCGGTGCAGCCCGCCGCGGCGAGGAGGAGCAGGAGCGCCGGCGCGCGCCTCATGACGGGTCGGGCCGTCCGACTCCGTCGCGGAAGACGCTCATCAGCTGCGCGACCAGGTCTTCGAGACGGTCGCTCGCCGTGTGGAACAGGTTCATCGAGCGCACCATCCCGAGGAAGAGGTCGGCGCCGATGCGCGCGTCGATGCCGCGGAACTCGCGCCGCTCGATGCCCGCGAGAATCGCCTCCTGCACCACCCGCAGGATCGGCTCGCGCCGTTTGATCAGCTCGACCTCGAGTGACGGGAAGCGCTCGTCGCGCTGGAAGAAGGGCAGCAGATACCGGCGATCCCAGAAGCGCTCGAGGATCACGGTCGCGATCGCTTCGAGCTTCATCGCGGCCGACTGTTGAACGCGGGTCCTTTCCTCGAGCTCGGCGGCCAGGGTCTCCATCACGTGGACGACCGTGGCGAAATAGAGCTCTTCCTTGGTTTCGAAATAGCGGTAGATCGTGCCTTTGCCGATTCCGGCGTCGGCCGCGATCATGTCGATCAGGACCTCGTGGAACGGGCGGGCAGCGAAGACGCGGGTAGCCGCATCCAGGATGGCCTGTTCTTTGACCTGCGTTTTGACTCGAGCCATTCTTAATTCCGGTACTGACCGGTCAGTTCTATCTCGTACGTCCCTGACCTGAATCGGGTTTCAGTTTCGAAAAAGAAAATGGGCCCAGGCCGGAAACCGTATTAGATTACTTAACGTAGTTAAGTTTTGGAGGTCAGTTTGGGTACTGCCGAACGACGCGAACGCGAACGCCACGAGCTCCGGGGCCGGATCCTGGACGCCGCCCGCGAGCTCTTCGCCGAGCAGGGCTACGAGGCGGTGACGATGCGCAACATCGCCGACCGCATCGAGTACTCGCCGACGGCGCTCTACTTC
>DATJXB010000230.1:0-22508 GCA_035500755.1 Thermoanaerobaculia bacterium
CTCATGCTGCAGAACGGCGACTTCCTCGTGCCGATCTATCGCGGCCAGCACTTCCTGGACAAGCCGGTCCTCCCCATCTGGGTCGTGGCCGCGAGCTACCGGCTGCTCGGCGTGTCGGTCTTTGCCGAGAGGCTGCCGATCGCGCTCGCGGGACTGGCGACGGCCCTCCTGCTCGGGCTCTGGGTGCGCCGCCGCGCCGGCGTCCGGGCGGGTCTCCTCGCCGCGATGATCCTCGCCTTCTCCTTTCTCTTCGTCTTCACGGGGATGACCTTCGTCGCCGATGCTTTCCTGACCCTCGCGATCCTGCTCGCCGCGATCGTCCTCGATCGGGCGTCGCGGGCCGAGGGGTCGGATCTCGCGTGGGGCGCGGGCTCCGGCGCCGCGCTCGCGCTCGCCTTCGGGTTCAAAGGCCTGGTCGGTATCGTCCTTCCCGTGGGCGCCGTCGGGGTGACGCTCCTGCTCGACCGGCGCTGGCCGCGGCACGCATGGCGGCGCGGCGGCCTGGCGCTTGCGGTGCTGGTCCTGCTGCTCGCGCCCTACCACTGGGCGATGGACCAGCGCCTGGGCGCGGAATTCTGGGACGTCTTCTACTGGAAGAACCAGTTTCTGCGCGGCGCGAGCCGGATGTACATGCGCCCGCACCGCGGCGTCTTCTATTACCTGGGGATTCTGGCCTGGGGTCTCTTCCCGTGGTCGCTCCAGATCCCGTCCTCGCTCTCCCGGCGCGCGCCGTCGAGCCTGCCGCTCGGGAGCCTCCTCTTCGGCCTCGCGTTCTGGTCGCCGCTCGTCATGAAGCGCGAGGTCTACGCCGTGACGCTGCTGCCGGCGGCCGCCGCGCTCGTCGCCGAGAGCGTCGGCCGATGGCCGCTGCCGCCGCCTTCGCGCTGGCGCTCGCTGCCGTGGCTGCTGTCCGCCGCCGGCGCGGGCGCCGTGTTCGTCTTCTGGCTTCGCGCGCGGCCGTTTCTCGGCCGGAGCGCCGGCGCGGAGGTGTCGGCGCTGCTCGGAACGGCGCTCGTCCTCCTGGTCGCGGCGCTGCTGGTGGCCGCCGCCGCGCCTCAAAGCGCGCGCGCCCTCTTCGGCGTCGCGCTCGCCGTCGGGGTCGTGTGTCTGGCGGGGAGGCTTGCCGACGAACGGTTCGGGCGGTTCGACCCTCTGCCCGCGTGGGGAAGGCTCGCCCGCGCCGGGTGTACCGGCGGCTGCGACGGCTTCGTCTTCGGCGAGGACGTCACGAGCCTCGAGTTCTACTCGGGCTTCGAGTGGAATCCCGTGATCGACCCCGCCCGCGAGATCCCCGCGATGATGCGGCACGACACGGCCTACCTCCTGGTCAGGTCCAGCATGGAGCCCGCGCTCGCCGACCTGCCGTTGCGCTGGGAAGTGCTCGAGCGGTGCCCGACGTACGGCAGCTACTCGATCGACCAGTTCGCCGGGGCGAAGAAGGGCTCGGCCACGATGCTCTCGCTCGTGCGCGTCGAGCGGTAGCGTCCGCTCAGTCGGGCGGCGGCACGGCCACGGCGGGTCCGCTCGTCAGCGTTCTCCAGGCAATGGCCCCGAGGACGATCGCGCCGCCGAGCACTGAATACGCGCCGGGGTTCTCGCCGAGGAACAGAAACACCCAGATCGGATTCGAGATGGGCTCGAGCATGCCGACGAGCGACGCCTCGGTCGCGGGGATGTGCCGCAATCCGGCGACGAAGAGGGCGTACGCGACGCCGATCTGCAGCACGCCGAGGGCGGTCAGAACGACCGCGTCGAGCCTCGGCACGGCGAGCTGGCCGTGGACGAACGGCAGCAGGGCCAGGGCGGCGAGGACGTTGCCGTACGTGACCACGGCTTCCGCGCCCCCGCCGCGCTCCCGGCGAAGCGAGAGGACGAGGATCGCGAAGAAAACGCTGGAGGTCAGCGCGGCGATCTCGCCGGCGTAGCCCCGCGACTCGAAGCGGCCGACGAAGAAGAGGAGCATGCCCGCAAACGCGACGGCGACCGCGATCGCGTCGCGCCGGTAGAACGGCTCGTGGAGGACCAGCGGTGCCGCGAGCAGCACCCAGACGACGCCGCAATACTGGAGGAAGATGGCGTTGGCGGCGGAGGTCCACTTCGTCGCCAGGCAGAAGGTCGTCAGACAGCCGGCGTAGCTCGCGATGCCGACCAGAAATGCCGGCGTCCACCGCCAGGCCCGGGGACGGAAGATCGCGAACAGGGCGACCGCCGCGGTGGCCGAGCGGTAGAACGCGATGACGAGCGGGGGCTCCGACAGCCACTTGATCCCGATCCCGCCCGTCGACCAGAGCAGCGCCGCCGCGGCGACGAGCAGGAGACCTCGCCGCTCGGAGCTCATCGAGAGGGCGTGGGCTCGACCCGGACGAGGCGCGCGGGCCTCCCGGCGCGGCGGCAGGCGAGGCACTCGCGCGCGCCGCGGAAGGCGCGGAAGCGCCGGAAGATCCTCGCGCAGCCCCGGCACCGGTACGCGACGCGGGCCCGCTGCTCGCGAAACTCGCGCAGGGCCGCCGTTTCGGGAGCGTGGCCGCGGCGCACCCCGAGCCGCCGGGCCAGGCGCCAGAAGAGCGCGCCGTGGGCCACGGCCCGGCCCTCGAGCCGATGCGCCCAGGCGTGAGCGGCTTCGTGGCGCAGCGTGTCGTCGCGCTCGCCCTCGGAGAGGTGCGCCGAGATGGTGACCCGATGCGGCCGTCCGTAGACGATCTCGCCGCCGGTCAACTTGCGGCGCGACAGGCGGACGCGGGCGGGACCGAACCCGAAGCGCGCCGCGAGGCGGTCGTACAGGAATTGCAGGCGCGCCTCCTCGTCCGGCTCGGCGATGGGGAAGGAGAGCTGCACCGAAATAAGATTACCGCAGCAGGCAAGACGGCCTGCGAAGGAGGCTTCATGCGGTGGAAGACGCTGGGGGTCGCGATGGCGGCGTTCGCGTTCGGCGCGGCGGTCCTCCCCGCGGCGGGAGCGGCGGTTTCGTATCCGAGCGGCTCGGAGACGGTGTCGGCCTACCTCGCGCTGCCGGAGGGCGGCGGGAAGAAGCCGGCCATCGTCGTGATCCACGAGTGGTGGGGGCTGAACGACTGGGTCAAGAGCAAGGCGGACGATTTCGCGCGCCAGGGCTACGTCGCGCTCGCGGTGGACCTGTATCGCGGCAAGGTTGCCGAGGACGCCGACACGGCGCACCAGCTGATGCGCGGGGTGCCGGAAGACCGCGCGGTGCGCGACATGAAGGCGGCCGTCGCGTACCTGCGCGCGCGCCCCGAAGTGGACGGCGCGAAGATCGCTTCGATCGGCTGGTGCATGGGCGGCGGGTACTCTCTCGACCTCGCCGTGGCCGAGCCGACGCTGTCGGGCGCGGTCATCTACTACGGCCACCTCATGACCGACCCGAAGACGATCGCGGCCTTGAAGCCGCCGCTGCTCGGCAACTTCGGCGGCCAGGATCAGGGGATTCCGCCCGACACCGTCCGCGAGTTCGAGGCCATGGCGAAGAAGGACGGCAAGAGCGTGGACTTCAAGATCTATCCGGAGGCGGGCCACGGGTTCGCGTCGGGGAAGACGCCGAAGAACCCGGAGGACGCGAAGGACGCGAACGCGCGGACGGACGCGTTCCTGAAGAAGGTTCTCAAGGGCTGAGGCCGCGGGGCGGGACTGCCCGCCCCGGCTCCGGGGTCTACTTCTTGTTCTTGTACCAGTCCGCGTTGACCTGCTGGAAGTGCTTCCACTTCTCCGGGATGGTCTCCTCGGTGAAAATGGCGGTCACCGGGCAGGCGGGCTCGCAGTTGCCGCACTGGATGCAGACGTCGGGGTCGATGTAGAGCATCTCGGCGGTTGCGAAGTCCGCCTCGTCCTTACGCGGGTGGATGCAGTCGACCGGACACACGTCCACGCACGCGGTGTCCTTCGTGCCGATGCAGGGCTCCGCGATGATGTACATCCCCATGAATTCGATCCTCCTCGCCGCGAATGAGCGGACGGTGCCGGATTCTACAGGAGGCCCGCAAGCGGCGGAAAGCGCGCGTCAGTTGCGGGCGACGCTGATCTGCTGCGCCACGTTCCGGCCGTCGCCGCCGACGTCGTAGCGGATCGTCACCTTCGCCCCGGGGGAGAGGACGCCGCTGATCCGGGTGTCCGCGCTCCAGAAGAAGCGCTGCGACGTGCCGTCGGCGAGCGTCACGGTCAGCGCGCGTTCCTCGGCCTGGACGCGGGCGACCGTGCCCGAGGCGGTCAGCGAGCGGTCGGGCGCGGCGATCGCGGCCGCGGCCAGGACGACGGCCCCGAGGGCGAGTGAGGCGCTTCGGCGCAGGGTCACGGTTCCTCCGGGCGCCGCCGCGGCGGCGCGGCCCGCTTCCGCATTTGACACGGAAGGTTGGCCTCCCTACAATACGCCGTTTTTTTGATGGCGGTCTGGGAGGGCCGAGTCGAGATGATCAAACGCTGGTCCGAAGCCGAATTGCGATTCCTCAAGGACAATGCGCAAAAGATGAGCGTGCAGGCGCTCGCCGACGCCCTGTCCGTCCGGATCGACGAGCTCGAGAAGAAAATGGAGAAGCTCGGCCTCTTCGGCGCCGCCGCGGACGCGCCGGCCCCGAAGCGGGCGACGACGCTGCGCGAGCTCTCGAAGCAGACCGAAAGCGCCCGCAAGGACTACGACCGCGGTGTCGCGGCGCTCCAGAAGAAGAAACTCGACGAGGCCGAACGGCACTTCGTGGACCTGATCTCCAAGTATCCGGAGGAACGCGAGCTCGTGGACCGCGCCCGCGTCTACCTGACGGTGTGCGAGCGGCAGCGCCGCGACCCCCGCCCGGCGCTCTCCGAGCCGGAGGATTTCTACTACGCCGCCGTCCTCGAGAAAAACCGCGGCAACGTGGACGAAGCCATCGAGCACCTGCAGCGCGCCGCCCGCAAGAACGGGGGCGGACGCGTCGACTTCCTGCTCGCCTGCTGCCACGCGCAGAAGGGCGACCTCGCGACGGCCCTGACGCACCTCCAGAGGGCGATCGAGGAAGACCAGCGTCACCGCGTGCTCGCGCGGCACGACCGGGACTTCGACCCGGTCCGCGAGATGCCGGAGTTCCAGAAACTGCTCGCTTCGTAACCGGGCCGGAGACCGGCCCGAATCTCGGGGGCGCGTCATCCGAAAGACAAGAGCGATCCGCGGCGGTCGGAAGTCGCCCGCGCCTCGCGCGGCCTCGGCGCCGCGCGTCGTGGTGCTCGCGGCCGGCGTCGGATCGCGCATGCGCTCGGCCCTTCCCAAGGTCCTCCATCGCGTCGCCGGGCGCACGCTCCTCGAGGCCGTCCTCGACGCGGCGGCGCCGCTCGACGCGTCCCGCGTCGTGGTGGTCGTCGGGTCGGACCGCGACCGGATCGCGGCCGAGGTCGACGGGCGCGGCGTCCATTTCGCCGTGCAGGATCCCCCGCGTGGGACCGGCGACGCCGTTCAGCGCGCGCGCGAGGCGCTCGGCGCGGGAGAGGGCCCGATCCTGGTGCTCGCCGGCGACACGCCGCTGCTGCGGTCCGAGACCCTCGCCGGCCTCGTCGCGCGCCGCCACGAGAAGGCGCTCGACCTCGCGTTTCTGACGTTCCGGCCGCCGGACCCGGGCAGTTTCGGCCGCGTCGTCCGCGACGGGCGCGGCCGTCCCACCGGCATCGTCGAGGCCCGCAACGCCTCGGCCCGGCAGAAGCGGCTGGGCGAGGTCAACGCGGGCGCCTACTGTTTCGCGGCGGACGCCCTCTGGCGGGCGCTCGACCGCGTCCGCCGGGATCCGGCCTCGGGGGAGTTCTTCCTGACGGACGCCGTCGCGATCCTCGCGAAGCAGGGCGGGCGCGTCGAGGCGCTCGAGGCCGGGGACTGGCGCGAGGCCTGGGGCGTCAATACGCGCCGGGACCTCGCCGACGCCGAGCAGATCGAGCAGCGGCGCGGCGTCGAGCGGGCTCTCGACGCCGGCGTGACGGTCCTCGATCCGGGCACGGTGCGGATCGGCCCGCGCGTCGTCCTGGGCCCGGACGTGGTGCTCCACCCGTTCGTGAGCCTCGAGGGCAAGACGGTGCTCGCCGGCGGCTGCGAGGTGCTGTCGTTCACGCGGCTCCTCGACACCGAGTTGGCCGCCGGGGCTTCGATCGGTCCGCACTGCGACGCCGAAGGCGCGAAGATCGGAGTCAACGCGCACGTCGGGCCCTATTCGCGGCTGCGCCCGGGGACCGAGCTCGAGGACGACGTTCGCGTCGGAAACTTCGTCGAGATCAAGAATTCGGTTCTTCACCGAGGTGCCAAGGCGCAGCACCTCTCCTACCTCGGCGACGCCGAGGTCGGTGCCGGCGCCAACATCGGCGCGGGCGTCATCACGTGCAACTACGACGGGCAGAAGAAACACCGCACGACCGTCGGCGAGGGCGCGTTCGTCGGCACCGACAGCCAGCTGGTGGCGCCCGTGACGATCGGCCGCGACGCCTACGTCGCGGCGGGCACCACCGTCACCGGAAACGTGCCCGACGGCGCCCTCGCGATCTCGCGCGCGCCCCAGGTCAACAAAGAGGGCTGGGCGGCGCGCCGGAAGGCCAAAAAGGGTTAAAATCCTTCGTCCCATGACAGTAGAGATCTCGCGGGGCCGGCTTCCGGCTCACGGCTTCCGGCTTTCGGCGTAAGCCCATGTGCGGCATCGTCGGCTACGTCGGTCCGCGGGAGGCCAGCCCCCTCCTGATCGAGGGTTTGAGGCGCCTCGAGTATCGGGGCTACGACTCGGCCGGCATCGCGACGCTCTCCAACGGCGGATTCACGATCCACCGCACCCCGGGCAAGCTCGGCAACCTCGTCGAGAAGCTCAACGGCTCGGCCGCTCCCGGGGCGACGGGCGTCGCCCACACGCGCTGGGCGACCCACGGCCGGCCGACCGAATTGAACGCGCACCCGCAGACCGACTGCACCGGGAAGATCGTCGTCGTCCACAACGGGATCTTCGAGAACTTCGCCGAGCGCAAGGCCGAGCTCGCGAAGGCCGGGCATCGCTTCCGAAGCGAGACCGACACGGAGGTCTTCGCGCACGAGGTCGAAGCCGCCTTCCAGGGAGACCTGCTCGCCGCCGTCCGGGCGGCCGTGGGGCGGCTGAGGGGCGCCTACGCGGTGCTCGTCACGTCCAGCCGCGAGCCCGGCGTGCTCGTCGCGGCGCGTTCGGGTCCGCCCATCGTGCTCGGCCTCGGCAAGGGCGAAAACTTCGTGGCCTCGGACCCCGTCGCCCTCGTGCCCTGGACGCGGGACGTCATCTTCCTCGAGGACGGCGACGTCGCGCGGGTGGACGAGGCCGGCGCCCGCGTCGTGAATCACGACGGCGACCGGCTCGAGCGGCCGGTCCACCGGATCCTGTGGGATGCCGTCGCCGCCGAGAAGGGCGGCTACCGCCACTTCATGGCCAAGGAGATCCACGAGCAGCCGACGGCGATCGCCGAGACGCTCGGTGGCAAGGTTTCGCTCGAGACGGGGGAGCTGTATCTCGACGCGCCGCTCCTGTCGCCCGAGCGCGTCGCCGGTTTCGACCGCGTGCAGCTGCTGGCGTGCGGGACCTCGTGGCACGCGGGCCTCGTCGGCAAGTTCCTCATCGAGGGCATGGCGCGAATGCCGGTCGAGGTGGACTACGGCAGCGAGTTCCGCTACCGGCGCCCGGTCCTCGACGGGCGGACCCTGACGATCGGCGTCTCCCAGTCCGGCGAGACCGCCGACACCGTCGCGGCGCTCTCCGAGGCCCGCCGGGCCGGATCCCCGATCGGCGCGATCGTCAACGCCCCCGGCAGCCAGATCGCCCGGATGGTCGACGCCGTCTTCCCGACGCACGCCGGGCCGGAAATCGGCGTCGCCTCGACCAAGGCCTTCACGACGCAGCTCGCGGTCCTGTATCTGATCGCGGCCAAGCTGCGGGCGTCCCGCGGCCTGGCGCCCGTGCTTTCGCCGGAGGAGCGCCAGGCTCTCGCGCAGCTGCCGCGCGCGGTCGGCGAGGCGCTGGCGGTCGAAGCCCAGCTCGAAGAGCTCGCGCGGCGTTACCAGCACGCGCGCGATTTCCTGTACCTCGGGCGCGGGCTGCACTATCCCGTCGCGCTCGAGGGCGCGCTGAAGTTGAAGGAGATTTCCTACATCCACGCCGAGGGCTACCCGGCGGGCGAGATGAAGCACGGCCCGATCGCGCTCATCGACGAGAACATGCCGGTGATCGTCCTCGCGCCGCACGACGCGTGGCGCGAGAAGACGCTCTCGAACCTCCAGGAGGTCAAGTCGCGCGACGGCATCGCCATCGTGCTCGGCACGCGGCCCGATCCGGAAGTCGCGGCGATCGCCGACCACGTCGTGATCGTCCCCGAAACGATCGCCGAGCTGCAGCCGATCCTGTCGGTCGTCCCGCTCCAGCTCTTCGCCTACCACGTCGCCGTGCGCCGCGGCTGCGACGTGGACCAGCCGAGGAATCTCGCGAAGTCCGTGACGGTGGAGTGAGACGGATCGCCTCCCGCTTCTCGTCTATGATCCCCCGGTGTCCGACGAATCCCTCCTTTCCCGCTTAAACCCCGAGCAGCGCGAGGCGGTCCTCCACGACACGGGGCCGCTGCTCGTCCTCGCCGGAGCCGGTTCGGGAAAGACCCGGGTCATCACGCATCGTCTCGCGAACCTCGTGCGGCGGGGCGTGGACGCCCGCTCGATCGCGGCGGTGACGTTCACGAACAAGGCCGCCTCCGAAATGCGCGAGCGCGCGCAGGTCCTGCTCGGCGGCGCGGCGCTCGGCGCGTTCATCGGGACCTTCCACTCGTGGGCGTTGAAGCTCCTCCGGCGCCGCTACCGCGAGGCGAAGCTGCCGCCGCGCTTCGCGATCGCGGACTCGTCCGACCAGCTCGCCCTCGTCAAGGAGGCGATGGGGGAGCTCTCGATCTCCGAGCAGGTCCTGCCGCCCAACGCCGTCCGCGCCCGGATCTCCAACGCGAAGAACGCCCTCGTGACGGCCGAGCGCTTCGCGTCGACGGAGACGGACTACGCGGGCGAGCGGATCGGGCAGGTCTACGCCCTCTACGAAAAGAAGCTCGCGGCGACCGGCGCGCTCGACTTCGACGACCTGATCGCGCGCTCGGTGCGGCTGCTGTCCTCGGACGCCGCCGTCCTCGCCGAGGAGCGCCGGCGCGTGCGGCACCTCCTCATCGACGAGTACCAGGACACGAACTCCTCGCAGGACGCGCTCGTCAAGCGGCTCGGGGAAGGGGCGGACTCCCTGTGCGCCGTCGGCGACGAGGACCAGGCGATCTACCGCTGGCGGGGCGCCGAGGTCGAGCACATCCTGCATTTCGAGGAGGATTTCCCCGGCGCCCGGATCGTGACGCTCGAGGCGAACTACCGCTCGACGGCGAGGATCCTGTCCGCCGCCGCGGGCCTCGTGTCCCACAACCGCCGCCGCCGCGAGAAACGCCTGCGCGCCGACCGCGGCGAGGGCGCGTCCGTGCGCCTGTGGCGGTTCGAGGAGGACCGCGCCGAGACCGAGGCCGTGGCGCGGGAGATCGCCGCGTCGGGGCGCCCGCCCGGAGAGATCGCCGTCCTCTACCGGACCAACGCGCAGTCCCGGCCGTTCGAAGAAGAGCTCGTGCGCCGGCGGATTCCGTACGTGGTCGTCGGCGGGATGAAGTTCTACGAACGGGCCGAGGTCAAGGACGTCCTCGCCTACCTGCGCCTGGCGGCGCGGCCCGAGGACGACCTCGCGTTTCGCCGCGTCGTCAACGTGCCGGCCCGCGGCATCGGCGCGGCCACGCTCGACCGCCTCGCCGCTGTCGTCCGGGAGACCGGCTGGTCGTGGTGGGAGGCCTCCGAAGACCTCTCGGGCGTCACCGAACGGGCGCGCACGGCGCTCGCGCGCTTCCGCGAGGTCGTGCGCGACTTGAACGAGAAGGCCGCGACGTGGACGCCGTCGGCGCTGCTGGAGCACCTGCTCACCGTGACGGGGTATGGCGCCCTCTACGCCAACTCGGACGACCGGGAAGACGTCGCGCGCCGGGAGAACATCGAAGAGCTCCTCTCCTCGGCGCGCGAGTTCGAGCGGCGCAACGCCGAGGGCGCGACGATCGCCGAATACCTCGACACGGTGGCTCTGGCGACCGACGCCGACGCCGCCGCGGCCTCGGGCGGCGCCGTCACGCTCTCGACGCTTCACGCCGCGAAGGGTCTCGAGTTCGCGCAGGTGTTCGTCGTCGGTCTCGAGGAGGGGTACCTGCCGCACGGGCAGTCGGCCGAGGACGAGGACGAGCTCGAGGAGGAGCGGCGTCTTCTCTACGTCGGCATGACGCGGGCCAAGGACGCCCTGACGCTGACGCTGTCCGACCGGCGCCTCGTCTACGGGCGGATCGAGCCGCGGCGCCCGTCGCGGTTCGTGGACGAGATCCCGAAGGGAGCTCTGGAGGAGCAGATGTTCGGGCGGCCGGCGCCCACGATCTTCGCCGCCCGCGCCTACGAGCCCGAGCCCGTCGACGACCGGCCCCTGCGGCGCGGCAAACGCGTGCGGCACCCGCGCTACGGCTACGGCGTCATCCTGACGGAAGAAGGCTCCGGCGAGGAGACGCGCCTGACCGTCTACTTCGACCGCGCCGGCAAGAAGAAGTTCGTCGCCCGGTACGCGGACCTGACGCCCGCGTAGAGCGTCAGCGCTTCCCGGGTTCGGCCGCGGCGAGGCGGTCGGCCCGTTGCGCGATCCGCTCGAAGCCCTTCGCCCGGGCGTCCGCGGCCAGAGCCGTCGCCTCCGCCGGCGACCCGTCGAGCTCGGCAGCCGCCAGGCGCGTCTCGAGAACGAGGTTCTGCCACGAGATTTTCCCGGCCAGCCGCGTGGCCGCATCGATCCCGGCGCGGGCGGCATCCCGGCTGCCGAGCGCGTTCTCGACGCGGGCGCTCGCGAGCAGCACGGGAACACGCGCGTCGGGCGAGGCTTTCTCGTCGAGGAGCCGGTTGGCCGCCTCGACCGTTTTCTTCGCGTCGTCCTTCCGTCCCGAGGAAAGCAGCGCCTCGGCCTTGACGGCCTCGGCGTCGGCTTGATCGGCCTTGCGCGCCGCGGCGGCAAGCTGCCCGGAGGCCTTCTCGGCCAGACGGCGTGCCTCGTCCCACTTCCGCTCCTCGAGGCGCAGTTGCGCGATCAGGAGCTCGCTTTCCGGAACCGTGTACTCCTCCTTCTGCTGGCGAAGCATCAGGGACTCCGCGAACAGCCGATCCGCGTCGGCGAGGCGTCCGCGCTCGAAGGCCAGCGTGCCGCTCTCGGCGGCGTGCTGCGCGACCCAGCTCGGATCGGCCATCTGGCGGCTGGCCCGAAGGGCCTCCTCGGCCACGGCCGCGGCCTCGGCGAGCCTGCCCTCGGCGGCGAGCGCGGCGATCAGGCCGCTGTAGCTCTCGTGGCGATAAGAGCCGCTGTCGCCCCGCTCGAGGCCCATCTTGAGGGCCTCGCGGTGAAGGGCTTCGGCGTCGGCGAGGCGGCCCTCCGAGAGCCGGATCGAGCCGAGGGCGTTCAGACCCCACGGCAGCTGGCGGTAGTCGGGCACGGCGCGCCAGATGGAGGTGGCCTCCACGATCAGGCGCTCGGCCTCGGCGTTGTCGCCGCGGAGCGAGGCGACGCGGGAGAGGCTCGCCACGGCCGCCGCCTTCTCCAGCACGTACCCGATGCGGTCGGAGACGTCGACCGCGTGCTGGAAGGACGCGCGCGCTCCGTCCGCGTCGCCGGCGTCGAACTGGATGTTCCCGAGGACGTGCGCCGCGCGCGCTTCGCCGCCGGAGTCTCCGACCTCCGCGAAAACCTTCATCGCCTCCTCGACCGGCGCTTTCTCGGACTTGCCGAGCGTCTGGGTCGCGACGGCGCGGTCGAGCAGCGCGTTGGCTTCGACCGAGCGCTCGTGCCGTGTCCGGCTCTCGGCGAGACCCCGCTCCGCGGCCCGCAGCGCCGCCTTCGGGTCGGTCGGAAGCAGCGCCCGCGATTCGAGGAGGTCGATCCGGGGATCGGTGCCCGTGGGCGAGGGAAGTCGGCGCAACTTCTCGAGAACCGCGATCGCGTCCTGACGGCGGGAGGCGTTGAACATCAGGGACGCCTGACGGAGCCCGTTTTCGAGGTCGTCGGGGGAGAGGCGCTCGAGCTCCTGACAGAGCGCGATCGCCCTGTCCCATTCCTTGTTCGCGGCCCGGTAGGACGACTCGATCTCGAGGCGCTCCCTGGGAGGCAGGCCGCTCGACTTGTCGAGCGCCTGCTGGAGCTCGAGGCGCGCCCTCTCCTCGTACCCGAGCGTCGCGTACGCGCGCCCCAGCGCCGCGTGCGAGAGGGCGAAGTCGGGCTCGGCGGCCACGGCTTCGAGGAGGAGGTCGCGGGCGGCGAGCGCATCGGAGTCGCGCAGCCTGCGCAGGCCTTCCGAGTAGAGCCGGAGCGCCGTGGCGCTGCGGGGCAGCGTGTCTCGAGCGTTTCCCGCCGAGGCCGGGTCCGGTTCCCGCAGGGAGAGACGCAGGCGCGTGCCGAGCAGGGACACCAGATCCAGGAGGCGCGAGGCTTCGCCGGTCTCCGTCACCGACGCGACGGTCTCTCCCGTGCGGGCGTCCTGCACGAGGACGTCGATGCGAATCTGCGGGTCGGCCGCGCTCCCGCCGGAAGACACGTACGAGCCGCCGACGACCGCGTCGACGACGGCGGCCCGCCGGAGGCGTCCGAGCGACTCGGGCGACAGGCTCCCCGGCCGCTCGAGCGCGAGGTCGCGGCGCAGCCGTTCCGCCGTCTCGACGGGCATCAGCCGGTAGGCGGATCCGGGCGCGAGCTCGGACTGGACCATCTCGGAGAGAGCGGTGGCGATCCAGTCGAGCTCGGGGCGATTCGAGAGATTCCGGAATCCGAGGACCGAGATCGTCGGGCGCGCGCCCGCCGCAGAGCGGCCCGGCGCGCGCGAGGACCGCCAGGCGATCCACGCGGCGAGCGCGCCGAGGACGACCGCGGCCGCGACGATCGCCGGCGTCCGCCACGGCGTGCGTTCCGGCGGCGGCTCGGGCGGTGCCGGCGAGGCCGGGGCCGCTCCGGGCGCGGGATCCGTCTCGATTCGCTGGACCGGCGCGATGAACCGGTAGCCGACGCGCGGCACGGTCTCGACGTAGGCGGGGTCCTCGTCGTGTTCTTCCAGAGCGCGGCGGATGAGCCAGATGTTCTTGTTGAGGTTCGTCTCGTCGACGACGGCGTCGGGCCACAGCGCGGTCATCAGGTCCTGTTTCGAGAGGAGATGGCCGGCGTTTCGGACGAGGAGGACGAGCGTCTCGAAAACCTTCGGCTTCAGGAGAACCGGGCGGTCCCTTTTCTGGAGCCGGTGCTCGGCCACGTCCAGCCGGAAGGGGCCGAACTCGTAGATCTCTTTCGGGCTCAAGGCGTTGGGTTTCGACGAAAGTTCGCCGAAAAGAAGTCTACGGATAAACGACGGAACGGTTCAAGACCTCGGGGCTTCCCGGACGCGAAAGTGTGATCCATGAACGACGCCGCTTCCGGACTCGACGCGTGTGCCCGCTGCGGGTCTCCGCTGGCCGGCAACGAAAGCTACTGCAGCAATTGCGGACGGCGGATAGACGGCCGGAGGCCCCTCCTGGTGGTCGTCGTGATCGCCGCGCTCCTGGCCGCCGCCGCGGCGGGGGCAACCTGCGTCTGGAGCCGATCGCGGACGACGTACCTGCCGAGCGCCGCTCCGGCGCCGGCGGCCCGCGCGAGCCCTCGAACCGAACGTCCCATGGAAGCGAAAGCGCGAATCGACGGCGCGAGAAACGAAAGGAGCAGAGTGTGACGAACGCACGGCGGCTGCGGCGGGTTCCGGATCACGGATCTGACTTCGCTGAACTGCGGCGGCGGGAACTTCTGCCCGGACGATCCGGTCACGCGCCGGAAGACGGCGGTGTTCCTCGCGAAGGCGCTGGGGCTCCGGTGGCCGTGGCTGCTCGGACAGGAGCTCCGATGAATCGGCGATTTCCGGCGGCCATCGCCTGCGCCGCGTCGCTCCTCTGGTCGGCTGCCGCCGTCGCCGGCGCGCAGTCCGGACAGCCGCAGGCCTACGGCACGGCGGTCTCGTACGTCGAGATCCCGGCCGTCGCCTTCGAATCGTCGATCCCGGTGACCTTTCCCGTCGTGCAGGGCAACGGGACCTCCGCCTACGTGCGATACACCCCCGGCTGCGGTGGGTGCCTGATGGCGCCCCTGCGTCTTCCCTCCGGCGCGAAGATCGTGTCGCTCGAGCTCGACGCCATCGACACCGATGCCTTCGATGCGGTTTACGGGTCTCTCGTCGCCTGCGACCGCTGGGGGACGAATTGCTCCAAGCACCCGGCGGCCGCGTCGGGGCCCGGGGACTGCGCGTTGGCTGGCTCAGTCTGTACGGGCGAAGGCTTCGCGGATGGAGTGACGACCGCCACGGCCGACCTCGCGCCCGACGGCCTCGCTGTCGACAACACCCAGGGCGCCTACTTCCTGACCGGTTGGGCGGACGCGTCCACCGTGGCGCTCAGCGGCATGATCGTGGGCTACGTCCTCCAGGTCAGCCCGGCGCCGGCGTCACCGACCTTCAACGACGTGCTGGTCAACGACCCGGCCTTCCAGTACATCGAGGCGCTCGTCGCCTCGGGCGTCACCGCGGGCTGCGGCGGCGGGAACTACTGTCCGGACGCTCCGCTGACGCGCCGGCAGATGGCCGTCTACCTCGCGAAGGCACTGGGGCTGCAATGGCCGTGAATGGAAAGGATCAACCGATGAACGGGACGTTTCGCGTCGGACTCTGTCTGGCATTCGCGTTGACGGGCGCGGCGCTGCGCGGTCAGGAGCTGGCAAAGAAGGCTTCGGACGTGCGGCCGAAGACCTACGGAGTG
The DNA here is from genome assembly GCA_035500755.1 of Thermoanaerobaculia bacterium. GTDB lineage: Bacteria > Acidobacteriota > Thermoanaerobaculia > UBA5066 > Gp7-AA6 > DAHUXD01. Next base: position 14,855 of record DATJXB010000230.1, read on the forward strand.
GCCCAACTCAGCTATTACCGGATGTCGGCGGCCGAGTTCACCCTTCTCGACACCGCGAACGGCCCTGCCTACAGCGACGTCGGTTACTCGAACTTCGGCGTCTTTCAACGCTATTCGTCCGGCGGTCCGGCCATCTTCGTCGCGTCCCCGCACCTGCCGTCCGGCGCGCTCGTGTCGTACTACGAGCTCGATTCGTGCGGCGAGGATCCGGTCGAGGACGTTTTCGCCAACTTCTTTTTCTGCGACAACCAGGGAACCGGATGCGGCAACGGCGGTATCAGCTCGAACGACAATGGGACGCATCCCTGCGGGTTCGCCGCCTTCACGCTTCCGGAAGGCTTTCTGGTGGACAACTACCGCAACCAGATCTCCGTCACGGTCCGCACCGGGTCTGGGACTTCCAGCACTCGCTTCGCCGGCGTCGTCCTCGGCTACACGCTTTCGGTGAGTCCCGCGCCGCAATTCTCGGACTTCGGCGACGTGTCAACCACCGATCCTGGTTTTCAGTACATCGAGGCTCTCGCGGCGTCGGGCGTCACCGTTGGCTGCGGCAACGGTAACTACTGTCCGGACGCGCCGCTGACGCGGCGGCAGATGGCGGTCATCCTCGCGAAGGCGCTGGGCCTGCAGTGGCAGTGACCGTGGAGGAGGCATTCATGAGAACCCCGAGCCGCGTCTCGATCGCCGCCGCCCTCGCGCTCTTCGGCGGCCCGTTGATCGGGCGGGCGGCCGAGCCGGCGCCCGAGTTCGGAACCACGAACGTCGCGACGTCCGTCGTCAGCGCCTACGATTTTTCGCCGATTGACTCGACCACGTCGTACGACCATCCCGTCATCCAGGACAACTTCCTGGTCGAGACGGCGTCGCCGTACGGCGTCTTCTACGCGACCCCGGAGATTCCGCGGGGCGCGGTCCTCGAGGGCATGAGCGTCGCCTACTGCAACGGCAATCCCCCGGGCGGCGACGATTTCCAGGTCTTCCTGGAGGAGACGGACGCGGCGGGGAACTTCGTCGGCATCCTCGGGTCGGTCACGGCGCATGCCAACGATCTCTGCACGTCTCAGTCGGTGGACCTCAGCGGTCAGAACTACACCGTGGACCTCTCGCATCGCCTCCTGGTCTGGACGATCTTCGGGCCTGACCCGCCGGTCGACGCGATCGTCGGCGTCGGCACCGTCACGATCTCGTACCACCTTCAGGTCAGCCGGGCTCCACTGACGCCGACGTTCACCGACGTGCCCTTCGGCGATCCCGGATACGTCTACGTGGAGGCCCTGGCGGCGTCGGGCATCACCTCGGGTTGCGGGGGCGGACAGTTCTGTCCCGATCAGGCCGTGACGCGCCGACAGATGGCGGTCTTTCTCTCGAAGGCCTTGGGACTGGCCTACCGGTTCGGCACGGTCCCGATGATCGTCCATGTTCCCGAGTGGCAGTTTCGGCCGCTCGACGACACGGTTCAGTACGCGGACACCGGTCCACCTCAGCTCGCTCGTTACGTGGTCTCCGCGGCGAACTCGCCGGTCCTCATCACGGCCGTCGCCCTTCCGCCCGGTGCGGTGCTCGACCAGGTGGAATTCGACTCCTGCGACGATCGGACGACGACCGGTACACCCATGACCTTCGACGTGTACGACTCGCCGTCCAATCCCCCGATTGCCGAGCTCCCATCGTTTCAGCCCGGCTGTTGGGGAAGGCTCACAGCGACGGAGCTCGACTACACCGTCGGCGACACCAAGCTGGTCGCCTCCGTGCTCTTCGGAGCTCCCTACGGCGACTCTCAGACCCGAATCCTGGGCGCCACGTTCACCTATCACCTGCAGGTGAGCGCGCCGCCGGCCTCACCGACCTTCGCCGACGTTCCCAGCTCCGATCCGGCATTCGCGGAAGTCGAGGCGTTGGCGGCCTCCGGGATCACCGGCGGCTGCGGCGGCGGCAACTTCTGCCCGGCCAATCCCGTCACCCGGCGCCAGATGGCCGTGCTCCTGGCCAAGGCGCTCGGCCTTTCCTATTGAGAGGAGGTGAGCCATGAGGACCGTAAGAATCCTGGCGATGCTCGTCGCGGCGCTCGCGGCGGCAGGGCGCGCGCTCGCCCGTCCGGCCGACGCGCCGCAAACCTGGGGAACGACGAACCCGGCCTACGTCTCGGTGGCGGAGTGGCAGTTTTCCCCTTCGTCGTCGGCCGTCGCGTTTTCCGATTTCGGAAACCCGGCGCGCCGCTACTCTTTGACGCCTGACGCGTACTTCCTCGCGTCGCCATCCCTGCCGCCCGGGGCGCTGCTCCAGAGCCTGGAGTTTGACTTCTGCAACACGCAGCCGGACGGGGGAAGCTCGATCCTTCTCCAGCTCTACAGCGCCACGGCGGTCAACTTCGATTTCACTCTCCTGACGCAGATCACCGGGACCGCCAATCAGGGCTGCACGTCCACCTTCGTGGATCTGACCGGGCTGAACTACACGACGGACGATGTTCAGCGCCGGCTGATCCTCGAAGCCGTCTTCGGTCCTAATGCCGACAGCACGACCTCGTTCAGCGGGGCCGTCGTGGGTTACAGACTCCAGGTGAGTCCGGCGCCGGCGTCGCCGCAGTTCGCCGACGTGCCGGTCACCGACCCGGCGTTTCAATACATCGAGGCCCTGGCCGCGTCCGGCATCACTTCCGGTTGCGGCGGCGGAAACTTCTGCCCGGACACCGCCGTCACGCGGCGGCAGATGGCGGTGTTCCTCGCCAAAGCGCTGGGACTGCAGTGGCCGTGAGTCGGCCTCCCGAGGAGATCGCCATGAACCGCTTTCTGACTCGGACGATGGGGCTCGCTTTCGCCACCGCTCCGACGCGCTCGTCGTGACGGCGAAGGACGCTGCCGGGGACTAGACGCGCGCGATCAGAGCGATCATCCGTCCGGCCTTCGCGCCGTCGCGGCGGTAGCTCGCGAAGCCGTCGCCGCCGCACTTCGTGCAGGCGGGGTGGACGGCGATGGCTTCGCGCGGGATGCCGGCGGCCGCGAGCTGCGCGACGTTGACGGCGCGCAGGTCGAGGCGGAAGCCGCCGCCGCAGCCGGCGCGAACGAAGTCGCCGGCGAACTGCGCGGCGACATCGCCGCCGACCTCGTAGCAGCAGGGGCCGATGGAGGGGCCGAGCCAGGCCGAAAGTGTCGACGGCCGGGCGCCGAGCGCCGTCAGCGCGGCGACGGCCGCCCCGGCGACGTTCTTCGCCGTCCCTCGCCAGCCCGCGTGCGCGGCGCCGACGGCGTCCGGTGCGGCGAGGAGGATCGGCACGCAGTCGGCGGTCTGCACGACGAGCGCCGTGCCGGGCTGGTCGGTCGCGAGCGCGTCGCACTCGCCGGCGCAAGGGGCCGACGCCGCGGGGACCGACTCGCGCAGGGTGGCGGCGGCGGCGCCATGGACCTGCCGCGCCCAGTGGATCGGGGTCCCGTCGAGACCGAGGGCCTTCGCGAAACGGCGGGCGAGGTACGGCGTCGGCTGCGCTTCGCCGTCCGGCGCGTGGCCGCGCCCGGAAAAAGCGACGACGAGCCGTCCCGTCGTGGGCGCCGGGCGCATGACGCGAACGCCGTCGCGCGTTTCGTCGAGCCAGGTCATCGGGCGCATTGTAGGGGAGGCCGAGCTCCGAGACCCTTCTCCCCGCGTGCTAAAATTTCTCGGTGTCGGCCGTCGAATCGCCCCGCAAAATCAGCGTTTTTCCCGTCATCGGGCTCGAGGTCCACGCCCAGCTGAAGACGCGGTCGAAGGCCTTTTGCGGCTGCCCCGTGACGGTCGGCGAAGCCGCGAACTCGGCCACGTGCCCCATCTGCCTCGGCTTTCCGGGAACGCTGCCCGTCCTGAACCGCGAGGCGGTGACGCTCGCCCTGCGCCTCGCCCAGGCGGCGGGCGCGACGCTCCACGCGGAGTCGCAATTCGCGCGGAAGAACTACTTCTACCCGGACCTCCCGAAGGGCTACCAGATCTCGCAGTACGACCGGCCCTTCGCGACGGGCGGCGCGATCCGGATCGACACGCCGCAGGGCGAAAAGGCCGTGCGTCTGGTGCGCATCCACCTCGAAGAGGACGCGGGCAAGCTCCTCCACGACACGCCCTTCGCGGACGTGCCGGCGGACGTCTCGCTCGTGGACTGGAACCGCGCCGGCGTGCCGCTCGTCGAGATCGTCAGCGAGCCGGACATCCGCACTCCCGAAGAGGCGGCGAGCTACCTGACGGAGCTGCGGCGTCTGCTGCGGTACACCGGGGTCTGCGACGGCGACATGGAGAAGGGGAGCCTCCGGTGCGACGCGAACGTGTCGATCCGGGCCTCCGAGACGGCGCCCTTGGGCACGCGCGTCGAGATCAAGAACCTGAACTCGATCCGGTTCGTCGCCAGGGCGATCGAGCACGAGATCGAACGACAGGCCGAAGCCGTCGCCCGCGGCGAGAAAGTCGTCCAGGAGACGCGGCTCTGGGACGAGAAGGGCTCCCGGACGGTGGCGATGCGGAGCAAGGAAGAGGCGCACGACTACCGCTACTTCCCGGAGCCGGACCTCGGCCTGCTCGTCCTCGACGACGCCTGGATCCGCGAGGCCGCCTCGGGGCTCCCGGAGCTGCCCCGGGCCCGCCGGGCGCGCCTCGTCGAGGCGCACGGCCTGCCGGCCCAGGACGCCGAGACGCTCGTCGGCGCGCGGGAGCTCGCCGACTACTACGAGCGGACAGTCGCGGCCGGAGCTCCGGCCCGCGCCGCCGCCCACTGGGTCACGGGCGAGGTTCTGCGCTGGATGAAGGAGCGCCGGATCTCGACCGAAGACGCGCTCTCGTTCCCGGTGTCGCCGGAGCGCCTGGCGGGGCTCGTGAAGCTCGTCGAGGGCGGCGAGATCTCCGCCGCGTCGGGGAAGGACGTCCTCGTCGTCATGCTCGACTCCCCGGCCGACGCCGCGGCGATCGTGGCGGAGAAGGGCCTGGGCCGGATGCGCGACACGGGAGCCCTGGAGGCTGCGGTCGACGAGATCATCGCCGCGAATCCGTCGCAGGTCGCGCTCTACCGTTCGGGCAAGACGCAGACTTTCGGATGGTTCGTCGGCCAGGTCATGAAGAAGACCGGCGGCCGCGCCGACCCGGCCGCCGTCCGCGACGCCCTGACGCGCGCGCTCGGGAGCTCGCCCGCGTGATCCAGCTCTTCGGCGTTTCCAAGAAGTACGGCACGTTTCGCGACGCCTTGATCGACGTCTCGTTCCGGATCGAGCCGGGCGAGTTCGTGTTCCTGACGGGGCCCTCCGGCGCCGGGAAATCGACGCTGCTGCGGCTGCTCTTCCTGGAGGAACCGCCGACCGCGGGACAGATCATCGTCAACGGACGCAACATCGGGGTGCTCCCGCAGGGCCAGATCCCGTACCTCCGGCGCACGATGGGCGTGGTGTTCCAGGACTTCAAGCTCATCGGCCGGAAGACCGTGTTCGAGAACATCGCGTTCGTCCAGAACGTCCTCGGCCTCTCGCGCGTCGAGCAGAAGCGCCGGGCCTACCACGTCCTGAAGCGCGTGGGGCTCCACCACCTGATGAACGCGTACCCGAACGAGCTCTCGGGCGGCGAGCAGCAGCGCGTGGCGATCGCGCGCGCGATCGTCAACGAACCGACGGTGCTTCTGGCCGACGAGCCCACCGGCAACCTCGACCCGGTGCTCGCCGAGGAGATCATGAGGCTCTTCGTCGAGATCAACATCCGCGGCACGACGGTCGTCGTCGCGACCCACGACCTCGAGATGATCCGCCGGACCGGGAAGCGGACGCTGACGCTCGAGCGCGGGCACCTCCACGACCCCGACCGCGTGCGGGAGAGCGCGCCGATCGTGCGCGAGGCGCCCTTCCTCCCGGCCCACTGAAGGCGGGCGTCCGCAAAGCCGCATGCCCCGACCCCGTTACGTCTTCGGCGAGGCCTGGTCCGTCGCCCGATCGAGCCCGCGCCAGACCGCGGCGGCGATCACGCTGATCGCGCTCGCGCTCTACGTGCCGGGCCTGCTCGCCCTGGTGTCCCACAACCTCGGCCGGCTCGCCGTCACCGAGGCGGATCCCACGGCCGTGGTCTTGACGCTCGACGGCAAGGCCGACACGCACACGCTGGCCTCGAAGCTCCAGGGCGACGGGCGGATCAAGCTCGTCCGCATCGTCGGCAGCGACGCCGCCTTCGACCGGTTCCGCCGCGCCTATCCCGACCTCGGCGCGGCTCTGGCCGACCTGAAGGAGGCCCCGTTTCCGCCCTCGATCGAAGTGGTGCTGAGGCCGGACGCGCCCGCGAAAGCGGGCGCGGAGATCGCCGCGGCCGCGCGGCTCTGGCCCGGAGTCGAGTCCGCCGAGTCGGAGGAGGAGTTCTCGCGGCGCTTCCGCGACGCGATCGGCCTCCTCCGCAACGCCGGTCTGTTTCTCGGCGCGGTGCTGACGCTCGCCGCGATCCTCTCGGTCGCGTCGGCCGTCCGCCTCGCCCTCGACCTTCACCGCGACGAGGTCGGCATCATGCGCCTGATGGGCGCGACCGAGTCGGCCATCCGCGCGCCGTTCTGGCTCTACGCGACGGTCGAGGGATTGGTCGGCGGCGGGCTCGCGGTCGGTCTCCTGTACGCAACCTATCGCTTCGCCGCGCACTGGCTCGCGCGCGATCCCCACCCGGTGCTCGCGGTGTTGTGGGTCGGTTTCCTCACGCTTCCGACGGCACTGCTCCTGCCGGCGGCGGGCGCCGCCGCGGGCCTCGTGGGCAGCCTGCTGTCGCTCGGCAAGAAGCAGACGCGCCGCGCCACGCGCATCGCCTGAGCGCGGCCTCGGGGCGCGGCGGCTGGCCTGCGGCTACTGCGGCTGCGTCGGCGGCGCCGTGCCGTTGGTGGCGCCCGGCATCGTCGGGACGCCGTTGCTCATCGTGGCGTTGGCGGGCGACCAGGCGTCCGAAACGCCGGGCGTGCCCTGGTACGTCCAGTTGCCATTGGACGGCGCGCCGCTGACGGAGCTCAGGCCCGACCTCCCGGCCTGCGACGTGTTCTGACCCGGGGGCGTGCCGATCGCGACGACGCTGCTGGTTCCCTGCATCGACAGCGTGCCGCCGATCGACTTCTCCCCGTTGGCGCGCTCGATGGCCCAGAAAGCGGCGTCCCCGGTCAGCGGCGTGATCTTCCTGACGTCGGACTGGCGCAGGCTCATCAGCTCCGCGCCCCGCCACGCGTGGAACACGTAGGCGCTGCCCTTGAGGGTCGGGACGTCGCGCGCGAGGAGCGTTCCCGACGGGTTCAGGTCGAGCTGGTAGACGGTTCCCTGCGTCGGTCCGGTCAGGGGATCGATCTTCGAGACGAGAGCCTGGCGGAGGGCCGTCTGTTCGCCGTCGGGCCAGGCGTGGAAGACGTACTTGCCGTTCATCAGGACGGGCTGGTCGAGCGACACCATCGTTCCCGACGGATTGAGGTGAATCCTGTACATCCGGGGACCGGTCTGCGCCTGACAGACGCAGGCGACGGCGACGAGCAGCGTGGCGGCGATGCCGGCGCGGAACCTCATAGAGCCTCCTTGGATGCGAAAAGCCTATCACCCACTATGATCGGCGCCGTGCAAAACCCTCGCAAGCCCTCCTGGCGGCCCCTGGCCGGCCCCCTCTTGCTGGGCGCCGCCCTGGGCTGCCGGGGCGGGGCGGAGCGCGCGAC
>DATJXB010000231.1:0-13643 GCA_035500755.1 Thermoanaerobaculia bacterium
GGAAAAACGTCCTCGGGTACCGCAGCCTCGGGGAGGACTACGGCACGGCGATGCTCCTGAAGATTCCCGGGGCGCCCCCGGGGCTGCCGACGGCGGTGTTTCTCCTCGGCGTCGCCGCCGCCCTCCTCCTGCTGCGGCGCCACGCCGTCGAGCCGGCGCGCGCGTGTCTTCTCCTCTTTCTCGTCATGCTCCTGCTCATTCCCGGCGTCTGCGAGTACTACTTCGTCTGGCCGGTCGCGCTCGGAGCGCTCTTCGGCGGCGCCGGCTATCTCGTGTACACGCTCGTCGTCTCGGCGTTCTTCCTCGGATCGCCCGACGGGTTGAACCTGCCGCTCACGCACCTGCCCGGGTGGCACGGCGTCTGGTGGAGCCTTCTCTTCTGGCTCGCGTGGGAAGTGCGGCGGCTCTCGGGAAAGACGGACGCGTCCGGCATAATGGCCGCGTGAAGGCGCGCGCCGAGGTCCGGCCCGAGATCTGGCTCGCGCTCGCGTCGGTCGCGGGCTCGTTTCTCGTCTACCTTCCGTTTCTTTCGGACATGGCGCCCGTGTATCGCTTCTGGGACGGCCCGAACTACCTGACGGTCGCGCGCACGCTCTACGCGATCCGGCCGGACAACGCCCTGCTCGCCTACGTCCACGACGTCCGTTTCTTCGCGAGCTACCTGCCGTTCTATCCGCTCTGCGTCCGGGCGCTCGCCTTCGTCGGCTACGAGCGGGCGCTGCTGCTCGTCTCCGTCCTCGCCTCGATGGCGGCCGTCCTGATCTTCTATCGCCTCGCGCGCGACGTCTGGAAGCTCTCCTCGCCGGGCTTTCTCGCGCTCGTGTTCCTCTTTCTGCCGCCGCGCTGGGTCCTCTACCGCTCGACCGGCGCCACCGAGGCGCTCTACATCGCCTCCACGCTCGGCGCGGTCTGGTTCTTCGAGAAGGCCGCCGTCGGGCGCGCCGCCGTGGCCGGGACGCTCGCGGCGCTGACGCGGATCTCGGGGCTGATGATCGCGCCGGCGTTCGGCGTCGTGTTGCTCGTCCGCCGGCGGTGGCGGTCGATCCCCTGGCTCTTCCTGATCCCCGCGGGCCTCTTCGGCTACTTCGCGTTCTGTGCCGTGCGGTTCGGCGACTTCTACGCGTACTTCACGCCGCACGGCGAGAAGCTCGCGCGGTTCGTGCCGTTCGGATTCCTGCCGGTGCTGTTTTCCAAAGGCCTCTACCACCAGGTCGAGTTTCACATCCTGCTCGCCCTGGTCTATGCCGTCGGCACGGCGCGCCTGCGCCCCTTCCCGGTGATCTTTTCCTACTGCTGTTTCGAGCTCGCGCTCCACCTCCTGCTCTCGACGGAGGACTGGAGCCGGTACTTCCTGTCGATGGCGCCGTTTGCGCTGATCGTGGGCTTCCGGGACCTGATCGACACGAAGGCGTTCCGGTGGATGTTCCCGGTCTTCGCGGCGCTGTCGATCTACTACGCCTGGGGCGTGATTCCGCTAAACGGCTGCCGCCCGGACATCTACCTGCGGCTTCTGGACCAGCTGGGGCTTCTGGCGGCTTCCTAGCGCGGCCAGGGCCGCCGCGAAGACGGCGAGAGCCTGCAGCGCGACGCCGCGGCGGAACGGCCCGGCGTCCCAGGAAAACGCCACGCGGTGCCTCCCGGCGGGAACCGCGACCGCGAGCTCGCGCGCGTTGGCGACGACGGCCGGCGCGGCCTGGCCGTCGACGCGGGCGAGCCAGGCGGGGAAGAACGTGCGCGAGAAGACGAGGTGACCCGGCGCCGCGGCGTCGACGAGGACGTCGGCGCCGTCCGCGGCGACGGTGACGGCCGACAGCGCCGCGGTCGATCCCGGTCCCGCCGGGTCCTCCGCGGCACGGCCGGGCAGGACGACGTCGCCCCGCGGCTCGAAGGCCTCGGAGCGCACGAGCTCGAGCGTCGCCGACAGGGCCGGGCGGCGCCAGACGCGTCCCGCCCAGCGCAGCTCGGGCATCGCGTCGGCCGATTCCGAGAGGACGAGCCGACGTCCGGCGACCTCGAGGCCGGTGACCGGGCGGAATAGCGGGTGCTCCTCGCCCTCGGGGGCGAGCACCCAGCGGCCGCCGTAGAGGCGCAGCAGGCGGTCGCGCTCGCTCGGGGTCGAGGCCTCGGCGGCTTCGCTCGCGACGCGGTTGAAGAAGCCGTAGGACCCGTCCGGATCGTTTTCGAAGAGATACCGCGCCCCGAACGGCGAGCCCGTCGCCGGAACGAGCTGCTCGACCAGGATCCGGGCGACGCGGCTCGAGCGCGGCAGCTCGTCGGACGGATTGCGCTTCAACGCCGAAGCGTCGAAGAGCGGCAGGCGGGGCGACACGTACAGGCGCCCCGGTCCCTGGAGCCGGTGCGCGAGGGCGGGAGGCCGGAGAAGGTCCGCCGAAGGCGCGGAGACGAAGAGGGGCAGTCCCCACGGCAGAGCCGACACGAGGGCGAGCAGGGCGAGAAGAGAAGCGGCCGTTCGTCCCCCCGCGGCGGGCCGAACGACGAGCGCGACGACGAGGACACAGGCCGCGCCGATCAGAGCGTCCCCGCGCACCAGCCCGCGAAACACGGCGAGGAACGCCGCCGGGTCGTCGGCGATCCGCTCGGCCCGCGCTCCGGCCCAGCGGTCGAGCGCGCCGCCGGGCGCGGCGGCGAAGAAGGCCGCGGCAAAGAGGACGAGGAAGACGGCCGCGAGCGCCGACTCGCGCCGGCCCCACCGGCGGCGGCCGAGAGAGTCGGCGGCGAGACCGGCGAGCAGCGCGGCAGCCACGCTCGTCAGCAGGTAGAACTTGATCGGGTACCGAAGCTTGCGCAGCGGCGCGATCGCGAAGACCAGGCGGTAGAAGGGGAGGGTGAATCCGAAGGAGAACAGGAGCGCGCCCACGCCTCCGGCGGCGAGCAAGGCCGCGCGCCGGTCCCAGAAGTCCCGGCGCAGCGCCGCGAGCAGGACGACCGCGAGCGGCACGACGCCGAAGGTGACGCACCAGATGTAGACGAAGTCCTCCCGGGCGATCGAGCGCAGCCAGTTCGCGCCGCCGCCGAGGAGCTCGGGGCTCCCGCCGAAGCGGGGCAGGAGCCACTCGACCGCGCGTCCCGCCGAGAACGCCGCGGCCCCGGAGGCGCGCTCGGAGTAGAGGTGCTGGCCGCGGTACGTCAGTCCGAACACGGCGCGGAGCGGCAATAGCAGCGGCGCGGCCAGGGCGATGGCCAGCGTTCCCGACAGGAGGCTCGCCGCGAGGCCGCGCGCGAGGCGGCCGGCGAAGGGGACGCCCGCCCGCCGGGCTCCCGCCGCGAGAAGGCACGCGCCGAGCGCCAGCGTCACGAGCGTGATCGCCGGTTCGCCGGCGAGCAGCTGGAGGCCGAGCGCGAGGCCGGCCGCCGCGGCGGCACGGAGGCGGGAGCGCGCGTCGGCGGCTGACCCGAGGTCGACGAACGCCGCGCCGCACCACGGCAGCCACGCGGCCGCGGCCGACGAGTTCATGAAGGCCGAGCCGTAGGAGAGCATCATCCCGGAGAAGCCGTACGCGACCCCCGAGAAAAGCGCGGCCCCGGGCGAGAGGCCCAGACGCCGGGCGAGCAGGCGCGCGCCGAGGTACGCCCACAGGACGTGAACCAGGTAGTGCAGGTTGAACGCGGCCTCCGGCGGGAAGACCCGCTCGAAGAGGAAGGTCGGGTAGAGCAGGACCGCGTTCGGGTTGGCGAGCAGCGGCTCGCCGCCCGAGGCCGACGCGTTGACGAACGGCACGTGCCCCGACGCGAGCGCGCTGGCCGCCTCGCGCCGCCACGGCCAGTGCGTGATCTGCGCGTCGCGGAAGACCAGCAGACGCGAGCCGAAGATCTCGGGAAGGAGCGGCAGCGCGAAGACGACGGCGACGGCGAGGCCGGCCAGAGGCGCGCGCACCGACCGGGACATTGAGGCAAGTCTACCGTTAGTGCGATCATGGCGCAGCCTGACGATGCTCGAGACCGACCTGCGACCGCCGCGCTCTTCGGGGACGCCGCGCGTCGTCGAGGAGGCGGCCGAGCGCAAGCGGCGCCGGGCGCGCCACTTCGACGGCCTGGCCGCCGAGCGGGACGCCTGGAAGCGGAAGGCCGGCCTCTACCACGCGACCGTCGCAACGTTGTGCCGCCGCTTCGTCGCTCCGGGAGCGCGCGTGCTCGAGCTCGGCTGCGGCACCGGGGACCTGCTCGCCGCGCTCGCGCCGGATCCGGAGGGGAGCCTCGGCGTCGACGTCGCTCCGGCGATGATCGAGCGGGCGCGCGCGAAGCACCCGGCGCTGCGGTTCGAGGTCGCCGACGCCGAGGCGCTCGGCGTCGGGGAGCGCCGCTTCGACGCCGTCGTCGCGAGCGACCTCGTCGGCCACCTCGAAGACATCTACGCCGCGCTGCGCGGCCTGCGCGCGGTGTGCCACCCGAAGACGCGCCTCGTCGTCACGTACCACAACTTCCTCTGGGAAGGCGCCCTGAAGCTCGCCGAGACCGCCGGCTGGAAGATGCCCCAGCCCGACCAGAACTGGCTCGGCATGCAGGACCTCGAGAACCTGCTGCGGCTCTCCGGGTTCTCCGTGACGGACCGGGGCCGCGAGCTTCTCGTGCCGTTTCGCGTGCCGCTCCTCTCCGCGGCGCTCAACGCGGCCGCGCCGAGGCTGCCGCTGGTCCGACACCTGTGCCTGCTGCAGTACGCCGTGGCCGAGCCCGAGCCGGCGCGCGCCGTCTCGCGCGAGAAGCCGAGCGTCTCGGTCGTGATCCCGTGCCGCAACGAGGCCGGCAACGTCGACGACGCGGTCGCGCGCGTTCCCGAGATGGGCCGCCACACCGAGATCCTTTTCGTCGACGGCAACTCGACCGACGGCACCGTCGAGCGCATCGAGGCTGCGATCGAGCGCCACCGGGGGAGCCGCGACATCCGCCTCCTTCACCAGACGCCGCGCGACGCGGCGGCGTCGGCGGAGGACCCCGACCGGATGCTCAAGCTCGGCAAAGGCGACGCGGTGCGCAAGGGCTTCGCCGCGGCGACAGGCGACGTCGTCATGATCCTCGACGCCGACCTGACGGTCGCGCCCGAGGACCTGCCGCGGTTCGTCGACGTCCTCGCCGAGGGCCGCGCCGGGTTCGTCAACGGCTCACGCCTCGTCTACCCGATGGAGCAGGAGTCCATGCGCTTCCTGAACCTGTGCGGGAACAAGGGCTTCAGCCTCGCGTTCACGTGGCTGCTCGGCCAGCCCATCAAGGACACGCTCTGCGGGACCAAGGCGCTCTCCCGGAAGGACTACGAGCGGATCGCGGCGCAGCGCGCCTACTTCGGCGACTTCGACCCGTTCGGCGACTTCGACCTGCTCTTCGGCGCGGCGCGCCTGAAACTCCCGATCGTCGACATGCCGATCCGCTACGCGCGCCGCACGGCGGGCGTTTCGAAGGTGCGCCTGGTCAGCCACGGCCTGCTGCTCGTGCGGATGTCCTGGATCGCTTTCCGCAAGTTCAAGTGGAACCACTGGATCGGACGCGACCGGAAGGAGGCCTCGGCGCGGTGAAGAAAGCTCTGCTGACCGGAATCACGGGGCAGGACGGCTCGTACCTGGCCGAGCTGCTGCTGGCGAAGGGCTACGAGGTCCACGGCGTCATCCGCCGGTCGTCGTCGTTCAACACGGGGCGCATCGACCACGTCTACCAGGATCCGCACGAGAAGGGGCGCCGCCTGATCCTCCACTACGGCGATCTGAACGACGCGTCGTCGCTGAATCGGACGCTGCGCCTGGTCGACCCGGAGGAGATCTACAACCTCGGCGCGCAGAGCCACGTCAAGGTCTCCTTCGACACGCCGGAGTACACCGGCGAGGTCACGGGCCTGGGCTCGGTGAGACTCCTCGAGGCGATCCGCGAGCTCGACATCCGGCCGCGCATCTACCAGGCGTCGTCCTCCGAGATGTACGGCGGCGCGGTCGAGGTGCCCCAGAACGAGACGACGCCGTTTGCGCCGCGCAGCCCCTACGCCGCCGCCAAGGTCTACGCCTACTGGATGACGGTCAACTACCGCGAGGCGTACGGCCTCTTCGCCGTCAACGGGATCCTCTTCAACCACGAGTCCCCGCGGCGCGGCGAGACCTTCGTCTCGCGCAAGATCACCCGGGCGGTCGGACGCATCCGCCAGGGCCTCCAGGAGCGGCTGTATCTGGGCAACCTCGAGGCCCGGCGCGACTGGGGCTACGCGAAAGATTACGTCGAGGCGATGTGGCGGATGCTCCAGCAGGACCAGCCCCGGGACTACGTCGTCGCGACCGGCGAGAGCCACACGGTCCGCGAGTTCTGCGAGCGCGCGTTCGCGCGCGCGGGCTGGACGCTCGTCTGGCAGGGGAGCGGCGCGTCCGAACGCGGCGTCGACGCCGCGAGCGGCCGCGTGCTCGTCGAGGTCGACCCGTCGTATCTGCGTCCGACGGAGGTGGCGCACCTGCGGGGCGACGCGTCTCGGGCGCGCGAGGAGCTCGGCTGGAAGCCGGCCGTCGGTTTCGGCGAGCTCGTCGCGCTCATGACCGACGCGGACCTCGACCTCGCCGCGCGCGAGGCCGCCGCAGGCCGCGCGGCGGGCAAGCCGTGACTTTCTGGACGGGGCGGCGCGTCCTCGTCACCGGAGGCGGCGGCTTCTTCGGACGCCACCTCGTCGGCCGGCTCGAGAAGGAGAAGCCCGCGGCCATCCTCGCGCCCCGATCGCGGGAGCACGACCTGCGCGACGCCGGGGTGGTCGCGCGCCTCCTCGCCGAGGCGCGGCCGGACGTCGTGCTCCACGCGGCGGCGGCGGTCGGGGGCATCGGGGCCAATCGCCTGCACCCCGGAAGCTTCTTCTACGACAACGCCGCGATGGGCCTGAACCTGATCGAGGGGTCGCGGCGCGCGGGTGTGGGCAAGCTCGTGTGCCTCGGGACGGTCTGCGCCTACCCCGGAAACACGCCGGTCCCGTTTCGCGAGGACGACCTGTGGAGCGGCTACCCGGAGGAGACGAACGCGCCGTACGGCCTCGCCAAGAAGATGCTACTCGTCCAGCTCCAGGGCTACCGGAAGGAGTACGGCTTCTCCGGCATCTACCTGATCCCGGTCAACCTGTACGGGCCCGGCGACAACTTCGATCCGGAGTCGAGCCACGTCATTCCCGCGATGATCCGCCGGCTCGCCGAGGCGAAGGACAGCGGCGCGCCGGAGGTCGTCTTCTGGGGCGACGGCACGCCCACGCGCGAGTTCCTGCATGCCGCCGACGCGGCCGAGGCCGTCGTCCTCGCCGCCGAGCGCTACGACGGGCCCGCGCCCGTCAACGTCGGGACGGGAGCGGAGATCTCGATCCGCGACCTCGCCGCGAAGATCGCGCGGCTGACCGGATATACGGGCCGGATCGCGTGGGACCCGTCGAAGCCGAACGGCCAGATGCGGCGGCGGCTCGACACGTCGCGGGCGCGGGCGGCCTTCGGCTTCTCGGCGCGGATCGGCTTCGACGAGGGGCTTGCCGAGACGGTCGCGTGGTGGCGCAACGAGGGCCGCGGGGCGGGACGATGAGCGTCGCGCGCGAGGACCCGCCGCCGAGCCGGGCGGTCGCCCGGGTGATCGGCGTGTTCGCGTTCCTCGCCGTCTACTTCACCGGCGTCTTTCCGCCGTGGGCGAATCCGAACGAGCTGTCGCGCTTCCAGGCGGTCTCCGCGATGGCCGACGACGGGACCTTCGCGATCGACGGCGCGATCGCGCGCCTCGGCGATCACGAGGACAAGTCGGTTTCGGGCGGGCACTTCTACTCGAACAAGGCGCCCGGGCTCGCGTTCGCGGCGTATCCCGTCTACCGGCTGCTGCGCCTGGTGCTGCCGGCGCCCGGGCCGGGGACCTCGAGCCCGCTCTTCGTGCTCACGCGCCTCCTGACGGTCTCGCTCGCTTGCCTGCTCGCGCTGCGCCGTTTCGCGGGCCGCTTCGCGGAGGTCGCGCCGCCGGCCGCCGTGGCGCTCGTGACGCTCGCGGTCGCCCTGGGCACGCCGTTTCTCTTCTACGCCCGCTCGTTCTTCAGCCACGCCTGGACGGCGGCGCTGCTGTTTCTCTCCTGGGACCGCCTGCGGCGCGGCGAAGAGGCCAACGGCTCGACGCGCGGCGGCCGCGCCGCGGCCCTGGCGGGCTTTCTCGCGGCCTGGGCCGCGATCTCCGAGTACACGGTGGTGCCGCTCGCGGCCGCGCTGGCCATCCGCGCCGCCGCGGGCCGCTCGGTCCGGCGATGCGTCGCGTTCGGCTTCGCCGCGGCCGTGCCGCTCGTGCTGCTCGGCGCGTACGACGCGGTCTGCTTCGGCGCGCCGTGGACGCTGTCGTCGGCGCGCGAGGCCTCGCCCGACTACGCCGCGCTGGCGGGCGCGGGCGCGTTCGGGTTCCGCGCGCCGAGCCCGCGCCTCGCGCTCGCGTACCTGGCCGACCCCGCGCGGGGCGTTCTGCTCTTCTGCCCGTTCCTGATCTGGTCCGCCCTCGGCCTCGCCCGCTGGTGGAAGGCGGGCAGCAGCCGGAGCGACTGGTGGATGGTCGTCGCCGGCCTCGGGGTGTTCTTCGTGTGCCTGTGCGGCTACCCGAACTGGCACGGCGGGTGGAGCCTCGGCAGCCGGTACCTGCTGCCCGGTCTCTTCTTCGCCGCGCTGCCGCTGGCGTGGGCGCTCGACGGCGCCCTGTCGCGCGGCCTGTTCCTCGCCGCCACCGTGTTCTCGGTCGGCACGCACTTCCTCCTGACGGCGGCGTGGCCGCACTTCCCGCCCGAAATGCCGTGGCCCGCGGCGACGGGGGCGCTCTGGTTTCTCGCGCGCGGCTGGGTCGCGCCCAATCTCGCGACCCTGCTCGAGGTGCCGGGATGGCCGTCGCTGCTGCCGCCCGCCGCGGCGACCTTCTTCGCGCTCGCCGAAGCGACGCGCGCGGCGCTGCCGGTCAAACCGGCGACGGCGGTGGCGCTGCTCCTCGGCGCCGCGCCGCTCGCGGCGCTCCTGCTCCGGCCGCCGGACCCGCCCTATTTCGGCCGGCTGTGGCGCGCCGGCGTTCTCGGCGCCTTCTCGGGAAAGGACGACGCGCGCACGGAGCTCGCGGCGACGGCGCTCGAGGCGGTCACGCCGGAGGAGAAGCGGCAGGCGATCCAGATGTGGCGCTGGCTCGGACCGCGGCGCTGACTCTCTAGTCGGCGATCTCGAAGACGCTCCAACGCGGAATCCAGCGGTCGCCGCGGCGGATCGCGGTCCGGGAATGGAAGAGCAGGCGGATTTTCGAGAGCGGCTCGATCGAGATTTCCGACAGCGTGGCGCCCCGGCCCGCGAAGTCGTAGAGGCGCGACTGCATCGTCGCAAAGTACGCGGGTGTGGGCGCGATCGTCCCGTCCGGGCGCGTCACGAGGAGCGGCGGCCGTCCGAGGTAGGAGGCGTAGTCGTTCAGACGCGCGGTGAGGTCCGTCGCGACGACCCAGCGCGCGCGGTGGCGCCGGGCGATCGCGACCGCCTCTTCCTCGGTGGGCGCGAGGAAGAAGCGGATCGAGTCGAGAAAGCCGTAGCCGAAGTTGTTGGCGACCACGGGCTCCTCGGCCTCGTAGAGGATGAGGTGTCCGAGCGACCACGGCGCCATCACCGACGAGGCTCCCGAGAGCGCCGCCGGAAACGGCGGGGGACCGAGCAGACCGGGGTCGTAGGCGTCGACGGCGTGCGGCAGGTCGGCGCGCATTTTCGCCAGCGTCGCGAAGAGATCCGAGCCCGGCAGCGTCACGTTGGCGAGCTCCTTCCGGAGCCCCGGCGCCATCGGTGCGGCGAGGGCGACGCCGAGAGCGGCCGCGAGAACGGGGCGTCGCGTCCGAGCGCCCACCGCGCGCGCCGTCTCGATCAGGGCGAGCGCCGAAAGCGGCGCCGCGTAGTAGACGTTCAAGCGCTGCGCGAGCGCGAGAAAGAGGGTGACGGCCCCCCAGACGGCGAGCGCCGCGTGGACGCCGGGGCGCTCCCGCCGCCGCGCCCGGAGCGCCCACGCGACGACGACGAACGGCGCGAGGAAGAAGCCGAACGAGAGCTGCTCGAGCGGCAGCGCCGGGCCGTCGGCCAGCAGCGGCCGCGTCTCGAAGATGCCTTTCAGCCAGTCCTTCGGATACGAGACGTAGCCGCCGGTGCCGCCGATCTCGTGGGTCGTCCCCGCGACGTAGCCGACGCCGCGGACGAGGCCGCCGACGAGCGGCGCGGCGAAAGGCAGCGTCGCCGCCGCCGCGGCGGCGCACGCCGCGAGCCCGAAGGCGAGATCCCGACGCGGCAGGCGCCGCGAAGTCGCGCGGAGCGCGAGGTCGAGCGCGGCCGTCCCGCCGAGGAGCGCCGCGAGAAAGAGCGGCTGGAAGAGCCCGAAGGACACGTACGTCAGCGGCGGCGACAGCCATCCGAGCCACGCGAGCGTGGCCGCCGCGGTCAGGACCGCCGGAAAGCCCAGGATCCAGACGGCGGCGCGGAGCGTCCGACTTCCGCCGAGGGCCGTTTCGACCACGAGCGCGAGCGCGAAGATCGCGCCCCAGTAGATCGCGCCCTGCCACGTGAGCACCGCGAGCGCCAGCGCGGCGCCGGCCGCGGCTTCGCGCGCGGCGTTGCCCGGCGAGTCCGGCCGCTCGCGGCTGCGGACGAACAGGAGAAGCGCGAACAGGCCGCAGAAAGACTCGGCCGCGTGCTGGTCGGTGTGGGCGTACTGAGTCCAGAGGACGTGGCCCGGACAGAGCGCGACGAACAGCGCCGCCGCCGCGCCCGCGGCGGGGCCGTAGAGGCGATGGGCGAGGAGTCCGGCCAGGGCGATCGTCCCCGCGGCCAGGGCGACCGGCACCCACGCCGCGCCCCGCTCGACGGCGCCGGGCGTCGCCGCCGGTCCGTGCGCCAGACGTGCCGGCGCGGCGAGCGCGAGGTCGAAGAGCGGCGGCCAGATCGCCATGCCGCCGTCGGGGAAGTTCATGAGCGGGTCGAAGAGGATCGTCCGGGGAAAGTGAGCCGCGGCGAACCGGGCGCGGCGCAGGTGATACGCCGAGTCCGAATCGAGCGGCCGCACGCGGCCGTCGGCGTCCGCCGCCTCGCGCGTGTGCAGGCGCAGGCGTGTCCCGAGCAGGATCGCGATCACGACCCCGACGACGAACCATGCCCGGCGCGGATTCACTCCGACGATTATGCCTGCCTCCTGCCTCCCGTCCCGGCATCGCGTATCATTCCCTCGAGCCGTGAAGCTGTCCGTCCTGATGCCCGTCTACAACGAGGCCGGCACGATCGAGGCGATCCTCGACCTCGTCACCCGCGAGCCCACCGAGAAGGAAGTCCTCGTCGTCGACGACGGCTCGACCGACGGGACGCGGGAGAAGCTCGCCGCCTGGGACGGCCGCCAGGGCGTCCGCGTTCTTCTTCACCCCCGGAACCTCGGCAAGGGGCGCGCGGTGCGCACCGCGATGGACGCGGCGCAGGGCGAGATCCTGATCATCCAGGACGCCGACCTCGAGTACGACCCGGCCGAGTACCCGCGGCTGCTCGCGCCGATCGAGGCGGGCCGCGCCGACGTCGTTTTCGGGTCGCGGTTCGTCGGGAGCGTCGAGCACCGCGTCCAGAACTTCTGGCACCAGCAGGGCAACCGCCTGCTGACGCTGATCTCGAACGTCGTCACGGGCCTGAACGTGTCGGACATGGCGACCTGCTACAAGGCGTTTCACCGCCGGGTCGTCCCGTCGCTGGCCCTCGAGTCGCGCGGCTTCGGCATCGACGCCGAGATCACGGCGAAGGTCGCGCGCGGCGGCTTCCGCGTCTTCGAGGTGCCCGTCTCGTACTTCGGCCGGTCGCAGGCGGAGGGCAAGAAGATCCGGCTCAAGGACGGGTTCGCGGCCCTCGGGGCCCTCGTCCGACACTCGTTCGGCGCGGGTCCGAAGCGTTGAGCCGCGGGGCCGCGCTGGCGGCGGCGCTCGGCCTGACGGCGGTCGCGCTCCTGGCCGTCCGCGGCCACACGCGGCGCGACGCGCTCTCGGCCGACGAGCCGATCCACATCCTTTCCGGCTATTTCGAGGTCAGCGGGCGAAACGCGATCGTCAACATCGAGCACCCTCCCCTGATGAAGGCGCTCGCCGGGATCGGCCTCCTGCCGCTCGGCCTGCCGGCGCCTCCCGGGCACGTCCCGCTCGGCGAGCGGTTCACGCCCTACGGCCATGCGTTCCTCTTCGAGAACCGCGTCCCGGCCGACGCGATCGCGGCGGCGGCGCGGGCGCCGTTTCTCCTCGTGTTCGCCGCGCTCCTGCTGCTCGTGTTCTTCGCCGCGCGCGCGCGGTGGGGCGACGGCCCGGCCCTCTTCGCCCTGGCGCTCTGCGGCTTCGACCCGAACCTCGTCGCCCACGCGGGCGTCGTCCACACGGACCTCGGCGCGTCCCTCGCGTTTCTGGCGACCGTGCTCGCCTGGGACCGGGCCTGGCGCCATCCCTCGCCGCCGCGCGTGCTCGGCGCGGGCGCGGTGCTCGGCCTCGCGCTCGTGACGAAATTTTCGTGCGTGTACCTGATCCCGGTGCTCCTCGTGCAGGCGCTGCTCGGAAGCCGCGGAGAGCCTCGTCCCGGCCGGGCCGCGCTGCGGTCGCTCGCGGCCTGGGCGGCCGCGCTCGCCGCGGCCTTCGTCGTCGTCTTCGCCGTGTACGCGGCCGTGACGGCGAGGATGGACCGCGGCGAGCAGCGCCAGGTCATCCACGAGATGGTCGCCGGGCGGGGCGCGCCGCGGCTGTCGGCCGCGATCGAGAGCCTGGTCGGCGTGTCGCCGCCGCTCGCGCACTACCTCGGCGGTCTCGCGTACGTCGCGACGCAGAACGCGGCCGGCGGCGGCGTCAACTTCCTCGACGGAAAGATCTCCGTCGAGGGGTTTCCGCTCTACTTCGCGGTGGCCTACCTCGCCAAGAGCTCGGTGGCGTTTCTCCTGGTCACGGCGGTGCTCCTCGCGAGCCTGTTCCTGGGCGGCCGCCCGGCGCGGGAAGACGCGGCCCTCTTCCTGCTTCCGGCGGCCGTTCTCTTTCTCGCCTCGATCGGGACGAGCTACAACATCGGCATCCGCCACCTGCTGCCGGTCTATCCGCTCCTCGCGATGGCCGCGGCGGGTGTCTTCCGGCGGGTGACGCTCGCCGCGAGTCCGCTCTCGCGGCCGGCGCGCCTCGCGCTCTGCGCGCTTCCCTTCGTCGCGGCCGGCGAGCTCTGGATCATCCATCCGCACGAGCTCTCGTACTTCAACCCGTTCGCCGGCGGCCCCGAGAAGGGGCGGCAGATCCTCACCGACTCGAACGTGGACTGGGGCCTCGACCTGATCCGGCTCGGCGACGAGTTGAAGCGCCGGGGCGTCGCCGACGCCACCGTCGTCTATTTCGGCGGCGACGACGTCTTCGAACGCACCGGCGTGCCGGATTTCGCCGCGGACCCGGTCGTGCGCGGCCGCCTGGTCGCGATCTCCGCGTTCCAACAGGCGGTCGGACCGGAGTACTACCGTTACCATGGGGCGATGGAAGTGGCCGACGCCCTCGAAGCGCTGCGCCGGAACCTCGCCGCGCGCGGGCGGCCGGCCGGCCGGGTGGGCTACTCGATCTATCTCTACGACCTGCCGCCGGAGGGAGCGCCGTGAAGCTGTCCGTCGTGATCCCGGCCTACAACGAG